>CAYNNA010000130.1:0-6995 GCA_964398375.1 uncultured Thiothrix sp. | reverse complement strand
TTAAGTACATCCAAAGCGTTAGTGGTTACGTCGCCGCCACGTCCGTTTTCTCAAAAACATCAATTTGATTGGCTCAAGCAAAGCCGCATGGGTTGCCCCAGTTGCCGCAGCGCCTACGTCATGGCAGTGCGCCGCACTTGGTATGAAAAGCTCATTACCCGCCAGCACAAATTCTGGTGTCAGGATTGCGGCGAGAAATTCTGGAAGAAGGATTGATCCCCATCAAGTAAGCAAACGTGGCACAGCCTGCAACAGCTTCTGTGTGTACGCATCTTGGGGATTACCGCATACCGCAGCGGTAGTCCCCCGCTCCACAATCTTGCCTTTGTACATCACCACCGTTTGATCGCTTAAGTATTCCACCACCCCGATATTGTGCGTAATGAATAGCAGCGTTAGGTTATGTTCGGCACGGATTTTTAGCAACAACTGCAAAATTTCCGCCTGCACGGACACATCCAATGCGCTGGTAATTTCATCACAGACGATGAATTCGGGGTTCAATACCAAAGCACGTGCCAAACCAATCCGCTGACGTTGCCCGCCGGAAAATTCGTGCGGGTAACGCCACAGCGTGTCACGCGGAAGCTGCATATCTGCCAAAATCTGCGCGGCGCGTTCGATGCGTTCCTCATGGTTTGCGCCGATGCCGTGAGCTTTAAGCGGCTCGGTTAGGGTGGTTTCGATCAGCAAACGCGGATTCAGCGACGATTGCGGGTCTTGGAAGGCTATCTGCATTTTCGGGCGCAAGGGGCGTAATTCCCGCGCCGCTAAGCCGACCAATTCCTGCCCGTGAAGTTGAATACTGCCGGAAGTCGGTTTCTCCAACTGCAATATTGCCCGCCCTAAGGTGGTTTTGCCGCAACCGGACTCCCCCACCAATGCCACAATTTGCCCTTGCGGAATATCGAGAGAGACATCATCGACGGCGCGTACATGGTCAACCGTGCGGCGCAGAATGCCTTTTTTGATGGGGAACCAGACGTTTAGGTGGCGGATGGAGAGGAGAGGTAGGTCGGACTTCAGTCCGACATCTTTTACAGGATTTATGACGGAAATTGTCGGACTAAAGTCCGACCTACTGGATCGACGGCGTGCCAAATTCTCCGGCACTGCCGCGAGTAATTGCCGCGTGTAAGCGTGTTGCGGCTGACGTAACACTTGTGCCGTACTCCCCACTTCTACCAAGCGCCCTTGTTGCATCACCCCGACTTGTTGCGCCATTTGTGCGACCACGCCGAAATCGTGGGTGATGAACAGCGTGCTCATGCCGGTGTCGTCTTGCAGTTGGCGCAGCAGCCGCAAAATTTCAGCCTGTACGGTCACATCCAGCGCGGTGGTCGGTTCGTCGGCAATCAGCAATTCCGGTTCGCACGCCAACGCCATTGCAATCATCACCCGTTGGCGTTGCCCGCCGGATAATTGATGTGGAAAATCGCGGAAACGTTCGCGTGCTTTGGGGATTTGCACCTGTTCCAACGCCAGCATCGCACGTTCCACGGCATCCGCATCGCTCAGCGACGGGCGGTGCAGTTGCAAGGCTTCGGTAATCTGTTCGCCCACCGAAAATACCGGATTAAGTGAAGTCATCGGCTCTTGGAAAATCATGGCAATTTGCGAACCGCGAATGTGCTGCAATGCCGTTTCAGGTTGGGTGAGAATATCCTGCCCATTCAACAGGATTTCGCCGCCGGGGTGCGAGGCAATACCTTGTGGCAATAAACGCATCACCGACAACGCCGTAATCGACTTGCCACTGCCGGATTCGCCGACCAAACAAAAGGTTTCGCCCTTGGGGATGCTGAAACTCACATCATCGACCGCTTTCACGGTACGCCCATCACTTTTCAGGTAAGTGCGTAAATGGCGGATGTCGAGTAAGGCTTGACTCATGCCCCTACCCCCGCATTGCGTGATAATTTCGGGTCAATCGCATCGCGGAAAGCTTCCCCAATCAGGTTATAGGCAAACACCGTGAGGAAAATCGCGCCACCGGGGAATGCCGCCATCCACCAATTAAAGGTCGACGATTTCACCGCCTGATCCAACATTTGCCCCCAAGACGGCTCGCCAACTAAACCTAACCCCAAGAAACTCAAGGTGGCTTCTGCCAAAATCGCTGATGCCACGCCAAAACTTACCGCCACCAGCAAGGGTGCTACCCCGTTTGGCAACATGTGACGAAACAAAATCGAAGTCAGTGGCAAACCACTGGCAACTGCCGCTTGCACATACTCTTGCTGGCGCAACTTAAGGAATTCGGCACGCACATAACGCGCATACCCCGACCAACTGGTGAGACCGATAATAATCATCATCATGTACAAACTGCGCCCAAAAAATGCCACAAAGGTCAGCAACAAAAACAGCGTAGGAATCGCCTCAAAGATTTCCACCAAGCGCATTCCGAGCATATCCACCACGCCGGAAAAATAGCCCATTAACCCGCCCAGAATCACCCCGATCACCAGCGCAATGCCGGTCGCAATCAGCCCAATGCTCAAGGCAATGCGGGACGCATGAATCATCCGACTGAACACATCCGCGCCATTTTCCTCCGTTCCCATCCAATGCAAACGCTCCGTAGAAGCTAACGGCGCTTCCAAACCGTGTTCAGGATAATCGCGCAAATAATCGGTGGGCGCGTAAGGCACTGGCGGCATAATGCGCCAATCGACCTCAGTGTACGCCGGGGTACGGAATTCGTCGTAAATTTTCACTGCTGGCGGTTTTACCAAGCCATTAGCTAACAATGCTGCCAGTAAAGTTCCGGCAATGAACAGTACGACCCGTTTGCTACCACTCAAGGGCAACCACGCCAACAACAACGCCAGCGCGAACATTGCCAGCACCAAGGCATCTTCCGCCGTCAAATACGCCAACACCGGCGCAGACACTACCCCGTCTTTACTCATCAGCAAGGGCATGGAATTTGCCAAAAAAGGCGCAAACACACCCATCAACACCAACACCCCGACCCACGCCAAGCCGAATTTCACCCCGACGCCTTGCAAGGTTTTTAGCCAAATACGTCGGGAAAACGATTCGCGGCTGACCGCCTGTGCGCTTATCTCAGTCATACGACACCCTCGGATCGACCAACGTGTAACAAAAATCGGCAATCAAATAACCAATCAGGGTCAAAAAACCGCTGATCCAAGTAATCGTCAACACCAGCTCGCGGTCACGCCCTTTCACCGCCTCCACGGCTAATTGCCCCATGCCATTGATACTGAAAATGTTTTCCACAATCAGCGACCCCGCCAATAAACTCGGCAATAATCCGGCAGACACGGTAATCAGCGGCAACAGGCTATTGCGGAATACGTGTTTCCACAATACATCCTCTTCCGCCAAGCCTTTAGCACGGGCGGTACGCGCATAATCGGCTTGCAGATTTTCCAACACCGAGGTGCGCGTGAGTTTTGCCAAGCCCGCAAACCCAGCGTAAGACAAACAAATAACCGGCAACACCAAATGCCAGAGGCGATCCAATAAGTAACCGGGGACAAACTCCCCCCCTAGCATGTGCGGCAAAAACGGCATGTCTTGCGCGGCACGGCTGGAAATACCTGCTGTCGGAAACCACTGAAAATATTGGGTATTAGCGAAAAACCCCAGCAATAACACCCCCGCCAACATAGTCGGAATCGACCACAATGCCAACATCGACACACCGGAGGCAATATCAAAGCGCCCGCCCCTATCCGTCGCCGCTTTCACCCCAACCACAATCGCAATCACGTAAATCAACGGCAAACTCATCAAATTGAGCAGCAAGGTAATGGGAATGCGTTCCGCCAGAATCTCGCCGACCGGTCGCCCATACATAAAGCTATTGCCCAGATCCATACCTTTGGTGAAGGAAAAACCGTTGTAATGCCCCTCAGCATCCTGCGTGAAACCGATCGGCAACACGTTATTTAGCCAGCGCAAATATTGCAAGGGCGCGGGTTGGTCTAAGCCGTAACGTTGATTGTAATAAGCGGTGAGCGCAGCTTTTTCCTGCGGGTTCATGTCTGCCCCACCGACCAGCGATTGCGCGGTAATGCCACCGGGGGACAGTGCCATGACAGTAAACACGACAAGGGTAATCCCCAACAAGGTGGGGATCATCAACAGTAAACGGCGCAGGAGGTAGGTTAGCAAGTTCTTTTATCCTGACTGGTGGTGGTGGAGTCAGAGTACACAACACCTCTACAATCGTCTAGTAAGAATCGTCTAGTAAGAATCGCCTAGTGAACATGCCAACCCTAACCACCACAAAACATGCGGAACGATTGAAGATTGTCGGCTAAACTGTATAACACTCTTCATTGAAAAGCAGAACAGCACATGCAAGTACCCGAAATACACGAACGACTCCGCAACGGTGAAGACAGCACTACCCAATTCAAACAAGATATAACCGATGCTAACCGTTTAGCGGAGGAAATGGTGGCGTTCTCCAATGCACAAGGCGGCTTATTGCTTATTGGTGTAAGTGATGATGGCACGGTGAATGGTCTAGATGATGCGCAAATCAGCCGACTCAATCAGCTTATCAGCAATACCGCAAATGAGAATATCAAACCGCCAATTTATCCCTTGACTGAGATCATGGAGATTCAGGGAAAACGGCTCATGGCGGTCAGTGTACGTAAAGGTATTAGCCGCCCCTATCAGACCAGCAAGGGCGTGTATTTCACCAAGTCAGGCAGTGACAAACGTAAAATGTCGCCAGAAGAACTGCGACGACTGTTTGCCGAGTCAGAACGCCTGTTTGCGGATGAAGAGGTGTTACTGCGCACTGACATCACCGACCTGAATAGCGAGGCATTTTATGCCTTCTTGGATGCGGATAATCACACTATCTACGAAGCACTCAAGCAAGGAAAACTGGAGCTGGCAACAGTACTGCATAATCTTGAACTGCTGCGGGATGGTCATCTGACGCTGGCGGGCAACTTGGTTTTTGGCAAAACACCGCAACGTTTCAGCCCTTCCTTTTACATAGATTGCGTGTCTTTTGATGGCAACGATGTGGGAGTCGAAAGCTTTATTACCAAAGCAACCATCAAAGGTAGCTTGGGTCAACAATACGAAAGCAGTATGCAATTTTTGCAAATCAACCTGCGGCGTATCCCGATAGAAGCTGGTTTTAATGCTCAAACTCGACTGGAAATCCATGAGGCGGTGCTAGGGGAGTTATTGGTCAATGCGTTGGTACATCGGGATTACTATATCCAGTCTTCAGTGAAAGTTTTTGTCTTTCATAATCGGGTAGAGATCATCAGCCCCGGCAAACTGCCCAACTCACTGACCGTCGAAAAAATTAAGCAGGGCTTGTCAGTCCACCGCAACCCGATTCTGAACTCCATTTGTCGGCGAGTGTTGCCTTACAGCGGTTATGGCAGCGGTATTCAACGTGTAGTGAAATTGAACCCTGCGGTGACGTTTATTGATGACTGGGATAAAGAAGAATTTCGGTGTGTGATTCCACGTTTGAGCTTCATTGAGCAAGCGTGATTGTTCATCTAGTGAACGAATAGATCGGAGACGTAGGCTATAGAATGCAGGAGAAAGTGCGGCAAACAGCTCGGCTAGTCAGAAAAATGCACTTGTCGGGCTGAGGCTCTGCTTACATTCCAACATCTCACAGGGGTCACAATGTGAAATTGTGTGATCACTATCACTACCTTTCGTCGATTTCTGTGTTAAGCTCCTGCTCATGAATCAAACACCCCATTGAAGCCATACCGGGCAATGACAAGGTAAGGCGGTAGCGTACTTAACGCCCTAACAGCTCATTCTGCTATCCTAAAAATTCCCAGCTCAGACAACACCCCTATTTTACAGAACAAATAACCATGAAAATTGCTATCGCCGGAACGGGCTACGTCGGGCTTTCCAACGCTTTGCTATTGGCACAGCACCATGAAGTTGTCGCGCTGGACATCGTGCCAGAGAAAGTCGCGCAGTTAAACGGACGGCAATCACCGATTGTGGATACCGAGATTGAAGCATTCTTGCAACGCCAAGACCTGCACAACGCGCCACCTTGAATAAGGACGATGCCTACCGCGATGCAACGTTTGTAATTATTGCCACCCCAACCGATTACGACACGCAAACCAATACCTTCAATACGCGCTCTGTAGAAGCGGTGATTCGCGATGTGATGGCAATCAACCCGGATGCGGTTATGGTGATTAAATCCACCGTGCCGGTGGGTTATACCGCACGTATTCGGGCAGAAATGGGGAGCGAGAATATCTTAATTTTCACCGGAGTTTTTGCGCGAAGGCAAAGCCTTGTATCACAACCTGTACCCCTCACGGATTGCGGTGGGCGAACGTTCACAGCGAGCGGCGACGTTTGCGGAATTGTTGCAGCACGGGGCCATCAAACAGAACATCCCTGACCCGCGTATTGGCAACCATTACAACAACCCGTCGTTTGGCTATGGCGGTTATTGTTTGCCGAAAGACACCAAGCAATTGCTGGCAAATTACAATCAAGTGCCGCAGAACCTGATCAATGCGATTGTGGATGCGAACCGTACCCGTAAAGATTTTATTGCGGATGACATTATTCGGCGCAAATGGCACACGCAATCAAATATGACTTCACGCCGTTTGAGGATTATCTGGCGGGTGAGCGGGACGTTGACATCCGCAGCGAGTATGTGGACGGCTTGATTTATGCGATGGCAGGAGCAAGCGAGACACACAACACCATCACCAGTTCGTTCAATGCCTTGATCGAAACCCATCTGCGGGACGGCTGCCGGGTATGGCAATCCGACATGAAAGTAGTCATCCGCAACAAGGGGCAAAAGTTCAGCTATTACCCCGACATCATGGCTGCTTGTGGTGATAATACGGATGATCTTTATGTACGCACTAACCCCAGCGGCGGCGTACTTCCTGGGAACGAGAAGCGTACTGCGAAGAAAATTCAGGGTGTGACCGGAAGTGATGCCAGCTTCTATTAAGCGGCATGGTGGGAGGAAT
>CAYNNA010000129.1:0-6996 GCA_964398375.1 uncultured Thiothrix sp. | reverse complement strand
AATTCCTCCCACCATGCCGCTTAATAGAAGCTGGCATCACTTCCGGTCACACCCCCCTCCACGATATGCGCTTTCACCAGTAACTTGGTTTCAAAAGTGGCTGCCTGATCACTCAATCAAAGCTGGCAGAGGTTTCGATGCTATTCAACGTATTGTGTATTGTCATTATACAATCGGCAATAACGGAACAGTTTCACGCCCCGAAATCCGCTCAGGAGTAACTCAGTTTACACGCGCCGGGAATGCGCCCGAACCCAATCAAGCGTTTCGACCAATGGCCTTTCAGCTCATCGGTGGCAATCGCCCTGCCCTTGCGTGGCGCATGGACAAACTTGTTATTACCCAAGTAAATCCCCACATGGCTCACGCGCTTGCCGCTGGTATTAAAGAACACCAAGTCGCCCTTCTGACTTTGCGCCTTAGGAACTTTGACAGAAGCGGCATATTGCTGCGCAGCCGTGCGTGGAATCGCCACTTGTGCACCATTTTTGAAAGCGTATTGCGTCAAACCGCTGCAATCAAAACCCGTCACTGGGCTAGTGCCACCCCAGCGGTACATTTTGCCCTGCTGCTTTTGCGCATTCCACACGACCTTATCCAACAAACTCACCGCTGGCTGCTTTTGAACCACCGGAATTTGCGCCACACTCACCGCTTTCGTCGATTCAGCTTGAGAAGATTCAGACACCGCGCTACAACCAACCGAAGCACACACCAACAGAATTGCAAATCCTTGCATTATGACACCAGACATATAGGCATCCTCCACTCGACACAACACAACACAACCTTGAGAAATGTAAGGTAAGGGAAAAAACCTCACGTTCTCCCTAATCGCCTTACATTATCTCCCTCACTTAACAGTAAAAAGTCTAGGTCAGAACCTGAATCTTTGCTGAACAAATATTACAACACCAGCAAAAAACTTTTTACCTGCCCCGCTTGGGTTTCGCGATGGATACGTAGGTTGAAACGGTTGAAATCGAGTGTGGTATCCGACTCCTGTTCCAGATAGATCATGCCTGCCGGTTGCAACAAAGATTTTGCCAACACGATTTCAAGCACAGGTTCTAGTAAGTGTTTGCGGAACGGCGGATCAAGGAAAATCAAATCAAAACCTTGCGCTTCCCGTTGCAGAAACCGCAAAGCATCATCGTGTACCAACTGCGCATGTTGCGCCCCCAACAAGGCGATATTGTCACGCAAGGCTTTGGCAGCAGCCGGGTGTTTTTCCACCATTACCACCTCACTCGCCCCGCGTGACAAGGCTTCCAAACCCAATGCGCCACTGCCAGCAAACAAATCGAGGCAACGCGCACCCGGTATTTGCAGTTGCAGCCAGTTGAACAAGGTTTCGCGTACCCGATCCGGGGTTGGGCGCAAACCGGGAACATCGGCAAAACGCAACTGGCGGCTGCGCCACTCGCCGCCAATAATGCGCAACAGATTATTTTTCATCACCGCCCACAATCACTGTCACCATTTTGTCAGGCTGAATGCGGCGCGAGAACGCTTCGGTAATTTGTTCGCGGGTCAGGGCATTTACCTTGGTGGTAAAGGTATCCAGATAATCCAACGGCAATTGGTAAAAGCCGATCATGCCGATGTATTCGACAATCTGGCTATTATTCGCGGTACGCAAGGGGAAACCACCACTCACGTCTTTTTTGGACGCTTCCAGTTCTTCAGCCGTCGGACCTTCTTGCTGGAATTTACCCAACACATCGCCCACCACTTTCACGGCTTCATCGGTTTGTTCCAACTTGGTTTGCAAGCCTATTTGAAACACCCCAAGCTGCGCCAACGGGGCAAAATAACTGTACACGCTATAACTCAAACCTCGGTCATTGCGGATTTCCTGCATTAAACGTGAGGTAAAACCACTGCCGCCCAACACCTGATTGCCCATGTACAGCGTGTAAAAGTCGGCATCACCCCGCTTATTACCGATCTGCCCCACCAAAATGTGTGCCTGCGCGGACGGGTAAGGAATCTTCACGGTTTTTGCCTCAGTGAGGGGCTTAACCTCAGGCAACGCAGCCGCTGCTTCCCCCACTGGCAAGGCTCCCGACACTTTTTCTGCTAAGGCTTCGGCTTGCGCACGGTCTACCGCACCCACAATTGCCAGCAAACCGTTTTTCGCCACGTAATGCTGTTGATAAAACGCTTTTAAATCGTCAACTTTCAAGGCTTGCACGCTATCTTCCGTGCCGTTTTCGGGCTGCCCATACGGGTGATCGCCGTACAAGGCTTGATAAAACGCTTTGCTACCAAGGCTGGCGGGGTCTTGCTTTTCAGCTTGCAACCCCACTAGGGTCAGCTTTTGCACCCGCTCGAAATCTTTTTGCGGGAAATCGGGTTTCGACACCACTTTCAACCACAGATCCAGTGCCGCTTGCTGCTCTTTTTCCAAGGTAATGGTGCGCAAGCCTGCCCAGCCCATATCGTTGGAAGTACTGGAGGAAAACACTGCCCCAATCGCTTCAAATTGTTCGGCGAGTTGGTCTTCACTCAAACCCGCCGCGCCTTTATCCAACATGCTATTGGTGAGCATAGCCAAGCCAGGTTTGTCGCCATCGCGAGCGCTACCGGCGGCAAAGATTAGGCGCATATCCAACATCGGCAATTCCGGTGCGGGGACGTAATACACCCGCAAGCCATTAGCAGTCGTCCAATGTTCAATTTTCGGGGCGGCGGCTACCTGCGCGGTAAACAGCGTCAATAACAGCACCAACGGCGCTACCATAATCGTTTTTAACATAGGAATTATCTCTCAAAGCGTGGTGCGTTTTTCGGTTTATTGGGGTCAATGGGTTGCGGATCGAGTTCCGCAATTGTCAGCGAGTCTTCGATTAGGTATTTTTTCGCGACTGCCTGAATTTGTTCTGGGGTAATCGCCAGAATGTTATCCACGTATTCATCCGCCAGCTTATAACCCAAACCCACCGTTTCCAATGAACCCAGCACATTCGCCTGATTTTGTTGGGAATCGCGCTCATAGATTTCACTGGCAATCACTTGCGCTTTGACCCGCGCCAATTCCTCAGCAGTCACCGGCTCGTTGCGGAGTTTTTCCACCTGTTCCAATAAGGCGACTTTCACGGTTTCGAGTTTTTCGCCCTTGGTTGGCATTCCGCTTAGGCTAAATAAATCCGGTAAGCGCCCAAAGCCGCTGTACCAAGCGCTGGCGCTGGAGGCGATTTCTTTACCGCGAATCAGCTCTTTGGATAAGCGCGAACTGTTACCGCCATCCAAAATACCCGCTAACATTTCCAGCGCATACGGCTCCCACTTTTCCTTAGCATTGATCATGGCGGGGACTTTGTAACCCATGAGAATGTAAGGCAGTTCAGCAGGTGCTTTCACCTTAAGGGTGCGCAAGCCCTTTTGCTCGACTTCGGTTTGCGGCTTAGGCGGGGGAATGTTTTCCGTCGGTTTGAGTGGGCCGTAATATTTTTTCGCCAGTTCCAGCACTTTTTCTGGCTCAACATCACCAACGACAACCAGTGTAGCATTATTGGGCGCGTACCAGCGTTCATACCAAGCACGCAAATCTTCGACTTGCATAGCATCCAAATCCGCCATCCAACCAATGACCGGGTTTTTGTAGGGGCTGTTGAGGAAAGCCACAGCCTCGAATTGCTCACGAGTCAACGCAGTGGGTTTATCGTCGGTACGCCAGCGGCGCTCTTCTTTGACTACTTCGAGTTCTTTTTTGAATTCAGCGGGGGGTAAAGTGAGGTTACGCGCCCGGTCTGATTCCAATTCAAACGCGACTTCCAACCGATCGGCAGCAATCACTTGGTAATAAGCGGTGTAATCTTGCCCGGTAAAAGCATTATCTTCCGCCCCGTTTTCCGCAATGATGCGGTTGAATTCACCAGTGGGGTATTTTTCTGTACCCTTAAACATCATGTGTTCCAGCACATGCGAAACGCCGGTCGAACCATTCGGTTCATAACTCGACCCCACTTTGTACCACAATTGCACCACAGCAATCGGCGCACGCCTATCCTGTTTCACCAACACCTTCAAACCGTTATCCAGCTTGTATTCGTGGACGGGTACTTCCACCTTTACCCGCTCGATAGCGTGCGCAGGGGCTATAAAAAAACCGGAAAATATGACGGAAACCGCTAGAATTGTTTTGATATTACGGTTTTGTCTGGCAAATGGTAGTATTCTTCGCATTCTCGCACCTGACGATAATAAAGCTGGACGGTCATTGTACGATGTTTGGATTTGGAAAGAAAAAAAAGCCGGAATTACCTGATGCCACCACGGTAGTTCCTCACACCCCTGCCTTGGCGGAAGGTTTGTTTGCGCGGTTAAAACGCGGTCTGTCAAAAACCAGTAGCGCCCTTACTGAGGGCATGGAAACGCTCGTCATTGGCAAAAAGCAAATCGACGACGATGTGTTGGAAGAGCTGGAAACGCGCTTACTCACCGCCGACGTTGGCATGGAGGCGACCCGCGAGATCATGAGCGACCTCACCAGCCGCGTCAAACGGGCGGAATTGTCCGATATGGATGCGCTAATGCAAGCGCTTTACAACAAAATGCACCGTATTTTGCGCCCCGCCGCGCAACCCTTGGAAATCGACGGCTCACACCAGCCATTTGTGCTGCTCATGGTCGGCATCAATGGCGCGGGCAAAACCACCACGATTGGGAAACTCGCCAAAAAATTCCAGCAAGACGGCAAATCGGTGATGTTAGCAGCGGGCGACACCTTCCGCGCTGCTGCTGTGGAACAGCTCACCGTATGGGGCGAACGCAATCATATTCCGGTGATTGCCCAAGGCAGTGGCGCGGATTCCGCCTCGGTGATTTTCGATGCGTTTCAAGCCGCCAAAGCGCGTAAAATCGACGTATTGCTGGCGGATACTGCCGGACGCTTGCACACGCAAACCAATTTGATGGATGAGCTGAAAAAGGTCAAACGGGTTATTCAGAAATTCGACGGCACTGCACCACATGAAATCATGCTGATTGTGGATGCCAGCATTGGTCAAAATGCTTTAGTACAAGCCAAACAATTCAACGAAGCATTGGGGCTGACGGGAATTACCGTCACAAAACTGGACGGAACCGCCAAAGGCGGGATTCTGTTCGCGATTGCCCAACAACTTAATATTCCGGTACGCTTTATTGGCGTGGGTGAACGCATCGACGACTTGCAAGAATTTGATGCGTATGAATTCACCAGCGCCCTGCTCGCTGGAAACGACTGAGCCACATGATTGAATTCAAACAGGTTAGTAAGAAATATCCCACGGGACAGCTTGCCCTTTACAATATCAACCTAACGCTGGAAGCCGGTGAAATGGTCTTCATCACCGGGCATTCCGGTGCAGGAAAAAGTACCTTATTGAAACTGGTCGCGATGCTCGAACGCCCTAGCAAAGGCGAAGTGCTGATCGGTGGGCGTTCCCTGAGCAAATTGGGGCGTAGCCAAATCCCTAACTACCGCCGCCGTATTGGGTTCATTTTCCAAGACCCGCATTTATTGTATGACCGCAGCGTATTCGACAATATCGCCCTGCCCTTGCGGATTGCCGGTATGGGGCACAGTGAAACCCGCCGCCGTGTGCAAGCCGCGCTGGATAAAGTCGGGCTAAGCGGGCGTGATACCACCTTTCCACTGATGCTTTCCGCCGGGGAAAAACAACGGGTGGGTATTGCTCGTGCGATGGTTAACAAACCCACTATCATTTTGGCGGACGAACCCACCGGCAACCTCGACCCGGAACTCGCGCAGGATATTATGTTTACCTTTGCGCAATTCAACGAACTCGGTGCTACGGTCATGATTGCCAGCCACGACCACGCACTGGTGGAACGCATGAAAAAACGTACCATCGTCTTACAAAAGGTGGACTAATGGCGACCCCTAGCAACCAGAAAATGCCCCCTAAACGCAATGTGTCATCCAACGCCAACCCCCTGAGTGCTTGGTGGAATCAACAAACCGGCGCTATCCGCTTCAGCATGGAACGCCTGTGGTTCAACCCTATCTCCACGTGGATTACGCTGGCGGCGATTGCCATTGCCTTATCCTTGCCCACCAGCTTGCATTTACTGCTGAAAAACATGCAAACCTTGACGGCGGATAAGCGCGAAGTCCCCACGATTACGCTATTCCTCAAACAATCGGTATCCGAACAACAAGCCAAAGACCGTGCAGAATTGCTGTCGGAATTGCGCGAAATCGACAATGTACGGGTGGTCACACGCGAGGAAGCGCTGGCAGAGTTCCGCAAAATCACCGGCTTTGCACAAACGCTGGAAACCTTGGACGAAAACCCCTTGCCCCATGTGCTGATTTTGACCCCGCGCCTCAGCCTGCTCGGTGATTTGGAAATGGATGTGGCGGGTCTATCCCAAAAACTCAAAGCCTACCCCGAAGTCGATGATGTGCAAATTGACGTGGAATGGGTGCAACGCCTGCGCGGGATTTTGCGCATTGCCGAACGTATTGTGCTGGTGGTTGCTATCTTGCTGGGGCTAACCGTGCTGCTGGTGGTGGGTAACACCATCCGTCTCGACATTGAAAACCGCAAGGAAGAAATCCGCGTCACGCAATTGATTGGTGCCACCAATGCCTATATCCGCCGCCCCTTTATTTACAATGGTATCTGGCTGGGATTGTTTGGCGGGGTACTAAGCTTGGTCATTGTCCACGTCGCGCTGTTATTTCTGGTCGAACCGGTGACTAAACTCGCCAGTTTGTATGGCAGTACATTTATCCTCAGTGGTATTGATGTGCTGATGACCCTGAAAATTCTGCTTGCCAGCAGCGTGTTAGGCGTTATCGGCTCCTGGTTAGCTGTCGGGCGTTATTTATGGCAAAACGATGATGCCATCAAATAAAATAATGACAAACTAGTAATAAAAAATATTAATAATCATTAAGATTGATTTTTATATCCACTTGGCTTACCTTAACGCTGTATGAATATTGTTCTGAGTGTTAAAGGGCTTGTTTTATGTTAA
>CAYNNA010000128.1:0-7014 GCA_964398375.1 uncultured Thiothrix sp. | reverse complement strand
CGCGTGCAAATGGTAGAAGTGCATCACATGGTCATGCACGTATTGCGCGGCAATCATCAGGTTGCGGATCAGTTGTGCATTGGGCGGAATGGTGTAATTCAACGCATTTTCCACCGAGCGCACCGAGGCAATGCCATGCACCAGCGTACACACGCCGCAGATGCGTTGTGCAAAGCCCCAGGCATCACGCGGGTCACGCCCCCGCAGGATGATTTCGATACCGCGCACCATAGTCCCGGCGGAATACGCCTGGTCGATGGTGTTGCCGTTCATTTGCGCTTCAATACGCAAGTGGCCTTCGATGCGGGTGATGGGGTCTACAACGACACGTTCAGTCATGTTCTTATCCTCAAATGTCGTCCAGGAATTGCTCAAGGAGGCGGTATTGGGCTTCGCTTTCCTCGTGCATGGATTCGTCGGCAGCATCAATCATGCCGCAGGTACGTGCCATCCGTGCATTGGCGGCGGCTTCCCACGCGGGGGATTTGGCCTGTTTTTCCGGGGCTACCAGTGCAGCAGCAGCACGGGCGACAAAATAACCTGCCTGTGCCTGCCAGTCGCTGTCAGCACCGCAACGGGTATGGCTTTCCAGTGCCGCAGCCTTGGCCTGTTTGAATGCCAGCGCCAATTCTTCAGCCCCCATGTCCTCGTCAGCAGCAGTTTCCACCACTTTGCTGAGCGACAGGTTAAGTGCCAACACATTGCGGACAAACGCAGCACCTACCCGTCGTTGCTGTGGCAATTCCAGCTTTTCCAGTGCCTGTTTGAAATCGGCGTCGTTGGTGATCATGCTGCACCTCCTTTCCGTTCCTTCAAGTGTTCGGCAATCATTTCAGTCAAACCGACCACCGGAATATCCATCTGGTTGACTTCCATGCCCTCTTCCAACTGGATGCGGCAGTTGGCGCAAGCGGTCACCAGCGTGTCAACATGCAGTTCGTCCAGTTGCTTTTTCTTGCGCTGGAAGGCTTTGAGTTTGACCTCTTCGGCCTCTTCGTTGGCACTCACGCCGCCACCCGCCCCGCAACACCAGTTGAGCGTGCCGTGGTCGGACATTTCCACGAAGTTTTTCGCCACCATGTTCAGCAGGTTACGCGGTTGTTGCACTACACCGCCGCGCCGTACCAATTGGCAAGGGTCATGGAAAGTGAGTTTGGCTTCCTCAAAGCCTTCGGTTGGCAGCAAGCCATCTGCCCGCAATTCATCCAGCACTTCAACGATGTGTTTGGCAGCAAACGTGTAGGGCCGCCCGATCAGGTTAGGGCCTTCCCAGCGCAATGCCGTGTAAGCGTGCCCGCATTCGGGGCTGATCACGGTTTTGACCTTGAGCTTTTCTGCCGCATTTACCACCCGGCTGACCAGTTCCCGCGCAATGTCTGAGGAGCCAATCTGGATGCCGGAGTTGGTGGCTTCAAAGCAATCGCTGCTCAGCGTCCAGGTTTTGCCTGCATTGGTAAGGATTTTGGCGACCGCCCCCAGGTATTCGGGGTAGTTCATGATCTCCATTGAGGACAGCATCAGCAGGTATTCTGCACCTTCCCTGTCGAATGGCACTTCCAGGCCGCTGGATTTTTCCACATGGCGCACCTGGGCTTGCAAAGCGGGAAGCTTGACCCCCATCGGGCTGCCGATTTGTACCGCACGGGTGGATGCACCGATCAAGCCTGCGGGTGCATGACCGGAAGCCACCATGCCTTCGCGCATCTTGCGGATCATGTAGGTAATATCATTGCCGACGGGGCAAATCAGGGTACAGCGCCCACACAGCGAGCAGTTGTTGTAAACCAGTTCCTGCCATGCGGCAAGTTCGGCATCGGTCACGGGTTTGCTCAAACCGAGTTTGGCCTTGAGCTTGCCGATCAGGGTGTATTCCTGCTCCCACACGCGGCGCAACGGTTCGAGCTTGTAGATGGGGGTAAAGCGTGGCTCAGGGTTTTCGGTGTAGAACAGGCAGGCATCCGCACACATCCCGCAATGCACGCAGGAAGTGAAAAAGCTTGCCATGGGTGCATCAAGTTGTGCCTTGAAAGCATTGATGCCACGTTCGAGTGTTAATGTGCTCATGACTTAACCCCCCGCAGCCCCATCGAAGCCCCGTTGTACCAGCGCGACAGGAATAGCGTGAACGTGTGGGTCAGCTTGGTAAACGGGAATACTACCAGCAGGAATTCCACACTCAGGATGTGCAACCCCAGCATCATCTGCGGCGACAACAACAAATGGTGGTAAGCCATATAACCTGTCAGTAACGGCACGAAGGTTGCCGCCCACACCACATAATCCGTCGGCGTAGACAGGAAGCGTTTCACCGGATGCTGCAAGCGGTGCGCCAGCACTGCCAGCAGTGTCAGCATGGTCACGACTGCAAATGCATCCACCACGGGTGTGGACAGGTTAGGCCAACCAAAACCGATAACGCTTTTGAGCAGTGCAATGTGCGCTGCCAGCAAGAAAATCACCACGAACAAGCCGATGTGAAACACATACCCAGCCACAATGGTAAGCATTGAGCGCTGAAACGTTGCCTTATCCGGCACAGAACGGCGGAAAATTTCACGCAAACCGCCTTGCATCGGGTCGCCCTTGGGCACGGCGTAATTCACTTTCCTACCCAGTGACAGGATTTCAAACAGGCGCAGCACTAACCCCGCCACAAAAACAAACATCGCAATACTGAAAGCCGGGCCTTTGACCCATTGCAGGAAATCAACTTCGTTCATGATCCTGACTCCTGATTCAATTCCTCGACGGTGATGGTTTTGTGCAAACCAGCGGCATCCGCTTTGGATTTCTTGTTCATGGCTCCGATGGCAACCCCGGCAGCAATCCCGGCAGCAGCGGCATACACCACATGCTTGCCCGATGCCCCGGCAGGAATGGAAAGTGCCCGATAGAACCCCCCAAAATCCCAGAAACCGGGTTCGGAACAACCGATGCAACCATGCCCGGACTCAATCGGGAAACTGGTTCCATCATTCCATTTGGTGGTGGCGCAAGCGTTGTAAGTAACCGGGCCTTTGCAACCGAGCTTGTACAAGCACCAGCCTGCTTTCGCACCTGCGTCATCGAAACTCTCGGCAAACAAACCGCGCTCATAGAAGGGGCGACGGTAACAGCGGTCATGGATGTTTTGCCCATAAAAAGCCTTCGGACGGCCCAAGTTATCCAGTTCGGGAAGCCCGAAGGTTAGGAAATGGGCAATTACCCCGGTAATCACCACCGGGATCGGTGGGCAACCGGGGATGTTAATAATCGGCTTGTCCTTGATAATGTCGGC
This sequence comes from uncultured Thiothrix sp., assembly GCA_964398375.1. GTDB lineage: Bacteria > Pseudomonadota > Gammaproteobacteria > Thiotrichales > Thiotrichaceae > Thiothrix. The sequence continues at coordinate 3,737 of CAYNNA010000128.1, read as the reverse complement.
AACCGAAACTGCGCCCGTTGGGTTGGGGCTGGCTTGCGGCAGGCCACCGTAAGCGGCGCAAGTCCCCACGGCGACAATCGCGGCGGCCCCGGCGGCGGCTTCCTTGAGCATATCCAGATTGCTGATGCCCGCGATGGTGGAATAGCCGGGGTTATCCAGCGGAATCGAGCCATCCACCACCAGCACGTATTTGCCGTAGTGTTCCTTCATCGCCTCTTCACGCGCGTGTTCGGCAGCATCACCGGAAGCAGCTTGCAAGGTGTGATGGTAATCCAGCGAAATCGCGTCGAAAATCAGCCCTTCAATGCTGGGACTGTGTGAGCGGGTAATGGATTCGGTACAACCGGTACATTCTTGGAATGACATCCAGATCACCGATGGGCGTTTAGCTTGTTCCAAAGCGGCGGCAATTTTCGGAATCATCGCCGGAGCCAACGCCATACTAGAAGCTAGCAGACCGCAGAATTTCAGGAAACCCCGCCGCGAAATACCCTGCGCTCGCAAGTGTTCGCCTAGGGTTTGCTCATAGGGATTAGGCTGTTGCATCCTCATTATTATCTTCCTCCATCGCTAAAATCGCGGTCATGGCTGCCAAGCCTTCTTTAATGTCGTCGCATTGGGAACGCAGGATTTCTGGCACATGACCAATCTCGATGAAATAACCGATACGTTTATCGTTGTCGTCAAAGTGTTCAATACGCCAAACACCCGCATAGCCGCTTTCGCGTAAACGGGTTTTGCCTAACACATTGAGGATAAGGTCGATCTCGCCTTCACCCAGAAACTCATCCAAAGCGGCATATTCCTGTGGCGAAAACGGTAAGCTGTGCAAGTCGATCATGCCGTGCGTGCCGTGTTTGATCAACTCGCTCAAGGCATGGTGAATTTCATGCTGCACCGGACGCAAATTGCCGGTAGCAACGGTTTCAGTATGAACAGAAATGTCGTTTAAGCGCATTTAGCTATCTCCAACTTGGGTGCGTGCTGGGGAGGTCGGCACGGTGGAAATGCCTCGAACTCCCACTTTTGTAAGACATTGGCAGCCAAACGACCTGCCAAGGGAATATTGTGTTTGACTTTCATGGTAGGTTGCTCACCCCAACCAAACGCTTGGTATTGAATTCCCACTAAGGCACGGCGTTTGGGCAAATGCCCGGTCAGACGGGCAATGTCCATCAAATCCAGTAAACCGACTTCGTGGGCACTGCGTTTGGCTGTACCGAGAAAATGATCCATCGCTTCATTTTCATAACAACACAATGTACCAGGCTTGGCGTGCAGTTCTACCGCATCCAACACCAATAAGTGATCATGTTCCTCAATATCGCTGGCAAGGGTAAAGCTCAGCGTCCCGCCATCCAGATACGTCACATCCGGGAATGCCGGAAAATGTTTCTGCATAAAACGCAAGAGGTGGATACCAATCCCCTCGTCTTGCAACAGACTATTGCCAATACCTAATACCAACATGATTAACCACTTATTATTTCGTTGCCACCAGCAGCATTGTGCAGGCTTTCGCTGCGCCAAGTTTGACATGGGTCAACACAAACCGGCATCAGGCAAACAAGTAAGCCAAACCTTGACTTTAGTTAGGAAAGTGGCGGTTTCCGGTAACGAATCGCATGACCAAACAAATAAATGCACACCGGCAAACCCAAGATTAACCCCCAAATGCCGAACAGCTTGCCCCCCACAGTGAGGATAATCAGCACAATTACCGGATTCACTCGCAACCGCGCCCCGTAAATGAGCGGATTCAGCGCGTACCCCTCCACCAAGTGGATAAGAGTAATCAAGGCAATGCTCAACAACATCAAATTCAACCCGCCCATATTTAATGCAATCAAGCAGATAGGGATAGAACTGATAAACACGCCCGCCACAGGCACAAAACTAAACAGGAACACCAACACTGATAAGAACGCCATGTGCTCACCCATGCCTAACACATGCAAACCAATCGCCGTCAACACCGTATTCACGCACGCAATGTAAAACTGCGCCTGCATCGCGTGACCGAGCACCTTGCCAAATTGGTAAATATTGTCGGCAACCTCCACATAAATGAACCGCAAGCGGGTGTTTTCCAAATCGCGCACACTCGCGGACAAATGCGGCAAATCCAACACAATTAAAAACCCAAACAACAGCGCCAGCAAAAATGTCGTCAAAATTGCCACCGCTTGACGGCTGAGGTTGGTGAGATGATCAAGTGCTACTTTTACCGCTTCCCTGCCATCAGCCGATTTGTCTTTACCGGTCAATAACCCGACTAACAACCCCGTTGGCGACTCACTAAACGTCCGTTGCGTGGCAGACGGCTCTGCCACAGCACCCGTGACGGCAACACCATTTTGTACCGGCGGCACTGGCGGTATCGGCGCTGCCCACTCAGGGATGCCCGGATTCTGTGGTGTGGATGCAGGCGGGCGGCGCAATTCTGGAATAGCCTCTTGCAACAAAGGGTAACGTTCCGCCAGATTCAGCACTTCCGTATCAATGCTTTCCATGTACACAAAAAAGCCTTTGGCGAACCCGGTGGCTTGCTGATAAACCTTCGGAGCCAAAAACAAACTGACCGTGATGATCGCGCCCAGAAACAACGAGCCTACCAAGATCACCACTGGCACACGCAGCCACCGCATTCGCCGCGTTAACACATCTACAATCCCTGATTGCAGGTAAGCAAACACAAATGTCAGAAAAATCAAGGCAAAAAAGGAACTGAGCAAGGTCAGCAAACCGAGAATAATACCCCATACCACCAAGCGGGTTAACAGCGGCAATACGTGTTCCCAGCGCAAGGGCGCTTGACGGGGTATCGGGCTAGGCAACAACCCCACATTACTATTGTCATTATCGGGCAGCATCCATCAATTCTCGGCAAGGGTTAAAGTGATGCATTGTATCACCATCGTGTTAAAGTATCGTGGCGCAACTTTACCACCCAATTCAACCGATGATGCCAGAAACTACCCGTATTTTACCGATTGCCGCCGCCGATGAAACGATTTTGCATCAGCCCGCCCATGCCGTGACTGACGTAAACGACCCCGCCATTCAACGCTTGCTGGATGACATGCTGGCAACGTTGCAAGCCGCTAACGGGGTGGGCATTGCGGCTCCGCAAGTATTTGTCCCGCTACGGATTATCATCGTTGCGTCACGCCCGAATCCACGCTACCCCGATGCGCCCCTGATGCGCCCTATCGCCATGCTCAACCCGGAAATCCTCTGGCAATCAGACACCATGTGCAGCGGCTGGGAAGGCTGCTTGAGTGTCCCCGACACGCGGGCGCAGGTAAAACGTGCCAGCCACTTGCGGGTACGTTATCTAACGCGTGAAGGCGAAGCGATGGAAGCAGAATACGCAGGATTCATTGCCCGCATCATCCAACATGAGTGTGATCATCTGGATGGGGTGTTGTTTCCTGAGCGGGTGGAGAATACCAGTGAAATTGTTACCGAAGCGGTGTTTCAGCAGATGACCGTGGCTTAAACCGCAGGTCGCCAAATGGTAGCGGTAAACAAACATGCCTCACGGTCATCCTTGAAATCAATCTGTGGTCATGCCTCCAGCGCCCGCAAAATACCTGACCCCAACCCCCGATAAGGCAGCAACTTTTTGGCAATAAATGATGCCAGAATCAAGCAACTCCGTTTACTGCGATATGATCCGTAGGAACTGACCCGAAATAACTTCCCGAAATCAGGGGGACTGAGGTGTAGCAGTG
>CAYNNA010000127.1:0-7044 GCA_964398375.1 uncultured Thiothrix sp. | reverse complement strand
ATAGGTCTAGTTTACACCGTTTTATCGTATGTGGGGCAAAATGAGAATTGCTGTGGTGTGGACGACGGTGTGCGGCTGAATAAGGGGATCATGCTATAATCACAACACTTCGAACAGTTTACGCAGCGATAGCACCATAGTTACAGAGGTCTGCGAAGGCTTGGTTGCATTTTATGGCACTGAAGTCGGGTTTTAAGTGACGAGAAAAGCGTTCGAGCAGATGGGCATTGAAATGATGAGAAAGAATTTGTCACAAATTGTAATGACCTAATTTTGCCCAAATATTGAGTCATCTCGTTGAGGGAATTAGAGAGCGTGAATGAGGTATCCAAATGGATAGCAATAACTTGGCGTGTTATATTCCCTGACATTATGCGTATCCCCAGATTTTATCTCCTACATCCCTTATCCACCGGGCAAACCCTTGAGTTGCCCCCGGAAACCTTTCGCCACGCCGTGCAAGTGTTGCGCTTGGGCGTGGGCGAACCGCTGATCCTGTTTAACGGCGAAGGCGGCGAATATGTTGCGCAGATGAGCAACGTCAGTAAACGTAGCGCCTCGGTGCTGATTGACAGTTTTGCCGCCATTGATACCGAATCTCCCCTCCACCTCACCCTCGTGCAAGCTGTTATCAAACCCGACAAAATGGATTTTGCCCTGCAAAAAGCCGTGGAACTGGGGGTCAACACCATCCAGCCGCTGATCACGCAACGCAGCGTGGTACGCATCGGCAAAGAACAGGTGGATAAGAAATTGCAGCATTGGGAAGGGATTGTGGTTGCTGCTTGCGAACAATCGGGGCGTACCCGAATGCCTACGGTACAAGCACCGTTGACGCTGGAACGTTGGTTGGAAACGCCGTTTGTGGGTACACGGCTGATTCTCGCGCCCGGTGATTTTCCGCGCATTAACGCCTTACCGTCTGATTTACCCACACCGATTGCGCTCTTGATTGGCCCCGAAGGTGGCTTTACCGATGCAGAAGTGGAAGCTTGTGTGCAAGCAGGCGTGATGCCCGTTTCACTAGGGCCACGCATCCTGCGGGCGGAAACAGCGAGTATCGCGGCACTGGCCTTGCTCCAGCACCGCTTTGGCGATCTTTAACTTACTCGTCGGCTAATTGCGACGGCAACGCATCTGCTGCCCGTTGCAAATACGTCTCCAATGGCAGCGGCGGATTCGCATGAATATTCAACGAACTCAATTCCTGATGGTAATACGGTTCACTGGAAAACTCATTTGCCAGCGTCACTTGATCCAACACACTAATTGCTCGCAAACCCAACGGCAGCGCACTCAATACCAAAGCAATCCCCAAAGCATGCAGCCGTTTTTGACTCAACACCCAATGCAGATAAGCATACAACAACGCCGGTATCAGCACGAAACCACTGACACCCGTCATGAGCCAAGTAAACGGCGCATCCGATGTCAGAAAATAACTCAGCCAACCGCTTATTTCTTCCAATACCATTGGCACCAAATTAAACAATGACACCACGCTCAAGGCTGGGGCAAATTCCCAACGGTGCGTAAACAGCCGCGTAATGCCACTAATCACCAAGGTCGCAAACAGCATCCACACCAAGGTCGGCAGTATCCCGCTAATGTAATAGAGCGGTTCTTTAGCGACAGCCACATTCAAATAGTCATTCAGCAACAGTGATACCACAGTCAACAACAACAACAACGCTGCCCACAACGGCTTACAAAAAGGCGCAAACAATCCCCCGCAACGGCTGACATGCGTGGTTTCCACTGGCATCGCCGTCGAGGCTAAACGCAACTTACGGTTGCCCAGCAATAACTGACTGGGAATCGGCACTTGTACCGGCTGCACCCCAAGCTGGTGCTTATTCAGGCGCGTACCGTTTTCACTCGACAAATTGTGAGCGAATACCTGCCCCTCGGCATCTTGCTCCAGGCGCAAATGGTAAGGCGACACCGAGTTATCGGACAAAATCACATCATTATCCAACGCCCGCCCAATCGTTACCGGAAACTGCTCCAAACGGTGGTATTGATTCAAACCGCGTGTTTGGATTTCAAGAATCATTTTTGCCATTTGAAATCCCCCAACATGCGCTGCAACAACACCATGCCACTTTCAAAGGTCGTGCCCGTCATATCCAAATTGAACAGCATCCCCTGACGCTTATGCCCCACCAAAGCCGCTGTCACCAGCAAATCACTCAGCCCGGTGTAATTAAGGTAATCACGCCGACACACCGTCATCTTGAATTCTTGCCCCGCAATCAGCGTAAAATCGGTGAAACATTCAAAATTGGTTACATCTTGTTCGCCAGCCCCACTGGCGGAAACACTGACATTCATCGCCTCATAGTGGCGGTAAAAACGTGCCGGAGTCATTTCCCCCGCATCCAACCACACGTACTCATAGTCCAAAGTTCCCACTTCCAAATCATCATCCAGATAAATGCCGCTCTCATTGCTGCATTGAGTGAAATACGAGCGCATTAAACTACCCGGTATCGGCTTATCACTGTTATCCCAGCAGCGCACCACGCTGGTGACATCCATCGGCACCTTGAAGTTTCCCAATTGCTGAAGCGTCCATTCCCGCTTCTGCAAATTTTGCACGTACTTATCGGCGTTGTTTTTCAACTGCTCGGTAATACGCTGCCCAATATCCACATCTGCCTGAAAACCCGTCAGTTTCAGGCGCTCCAAAATGATTGCCAAATATTCTGCGGGTACTAGGTAACTCAAACCATTGCCCGATGTCGCCACGTTGATCCCAACCACATTCTTGTTTTCGTCCAGCGTAGGGCCACCACTCATCCCGGAATTAAGGCTACCAGAAAACAGGATATTGTTATCATCGCTGGATTTCATGACCCCGTTATTCGTGCCTTCCACAATCGAGAAGCCTTTATCCATCGGATTGCCCAAGGAATATAATCGCGCCCCCTTGGGTGGAATCTTCGCAATTTGTAAGGGTTTACCTAAAGGCGTACCGGCTTTCAACACAGCAAGGTCGTGCAACACATCCACCGCCAGCAATTCCAAACGCCCGGTATTGCCAGAAGTCGACAAATAATCCAGCGCAAAATCGCCTTCCGGGTTATTGATGTAGGTGCTCACCACATGATAATTGGTCGCAATAATGTCCGGGCGCATCACCACAAATGCTGAGCCAATCGCGGTTTTTTTACCGGTTTGCTGATTAATCACCCGCACCTGATACACCGATGCCTCGACATCGGAATAAATGGAAGACGAACTGTTTTCCGCCCACGACGGCAAGGCGACCCCTAACCACAGGGTCGCCAACAAAAGCAAAAGTCTTAACGACACTAGGGCATTCCTTACCGCTTATAAGCTGGCAAATACGTCTTTAGCAATGGCGATGGTTTCATCCAAATCGGCTTGAGTATGGGCGTTGGATACAAACCCCGCCTCATACGCCGACGGCGCGAGATACACGCCCCGGTCTAACATGCCGTGGAAAAAGCGGTTGAACTGTTGAATATTGCATTGCGTCACTTGCGCGTAAGTGTCAATGCGTGGTTCAGTGGTGAAGAACAAGCCAAACATGCCCCCCACTTGCTGAGTGATAAACGGCACACCGGCAGCGTCGGCGACTTGCTGCAAACCTTCCAGTAAATAGGTGGTTTTGCTGGTCAATTCCGCGTAGAAATCTTCACGGGAAATGATGTCCAGCATTTTCAACCCTGCTGTCATGGCAATCGGGTTGCCGGATAATGTACCCGCTTGGTACACCGCACCCAAGGGTGACAGATGTTCCATAATGTCACGTCTGCCGCCAAACGCACCCACTGGCATTCCACCGCCGATGATTTTACCCAAGGTGGTAATGTCGGGCTTCACACCGTACACCTGTTGCGCCCCGCCCAGTGCCACCCGAAAGCCGGTCATGACTTCATCAAAAATCAGTACCGCGCCCGACTGATCACACACCTCGCGCAAGGTTTCCAGAAAACCTTCCACAGGCGGTATGCAGTTCATATTCCCCGATACGGGTTCGACGATAATGCAAGCAATCTCATGCCCACGCGCCGCAAACACTTCGCGCACCTGTGTGCTATTGTTATAGTCAAGCGTCAGGGTGTATTGCGCCAACTCCGCTGGCACACCGGGGGAACTCGGTTGTCCAAAGGTCAATGCCCCCGAACCGGCTTTCACCAGCAACGAGTCACCATGACCATGATAGCCCCCTTCAAACTTGACCAAGAAGTTACGCCCGGTAAAACCGCGTGCCAAGCGAATCGCCGACATGGTGGCTTCTGTGCCAGAACTAGTCATGCGCACCATTTCAATGGACGGCATAATGGCGCAAATGCGCTCTGCCATGATGATTTCCAACTCGGTCGGCGCACCGTAGCTCAAGCCATCCACCGCAGCGGCTTGCACAGCGGCGACGACTTCGGGGTGCGCGTGACCGGCGACCATTGGCCCCCACGAACCGACGTAATCAATCAGGCGATTACCGTCCGCATCCCACATATACGCCCCTTGAGCGCGGGCAATAAACCGGGGTGTGCCACCGACACTGCGAAAAGCCCGCACCGGGGAATTAACCCCACCGGGAATGGAATGTTTGGCTTGCTCAAATAACGTTTCAGAACGGGTCACGGCTGGCATCCTTGGCAGAATTGATGTTTAACAGGAAATGCTTATAATCTTACGCGAGAGGCTAACGCTTGAATAGTTACAAACGAGGTTTTGGATTACTGGTAGCCATTGCGCTTACCCTAGCTTACCTATACGGCAAGCCAGACACACCGATCGCGCCCTCGCTGTCAGTCCCCACAGTAGCACACCTTGACCCCACGAATACAGCCGCACGTTTTCCTTTTGCCGCCCCGCCACCATTGGCAGAAACGTCAGAGCGTAACAGCACGCCCCCTGTACCTGATGCACCACGGGGAAATCCTGCATTATTGGCTACGCTTGAACCCTTGCTCAGTGAAATCAACGCCACCTTGCTGGAAATTTCCAGCTTGCAACAGCTCATCTACAACCCCTACACCCCGTATCAACCAGCCGACGAAGCCATCCTCGAAGCCTATCAACCACGGCTTGATGATTTATCTCTGCATCTTGAAAAGCTTTTTACCCAAGCCAAAGACATTTCCATTCCCCACACCCTCCGCGCCATGTGGGAACAAATTCTTAACCTAGGGTTAGAAGACCCTGCCAGTTCCCAAGCATTAAGCCTGATAAGTATCTCGCTGGATGATACCTTGTTTGAAGACATGCTCACGGTTCTAGCCGCAGGTGAATATTCGGGCATGGCGCGTTCCAGTTTAGCGTACAGCGCCTTATTACCCCCCGAAACCCGCTACTATGACGGCAACGTAGGCGTGACAACCACCCAACGCGCCACCCCACGCCAGCAACGTATCAAAGATTTTCTCGAAACCCAATTCCTGCGTGAAACGGACCGCGATGTATTAAACACCTACCTGAATATCTATCACACCATGTCACAAGATGCGCATGGCTTAGTACCCGCAACACAATTTGCACAACAACTGGAACAGTTACGCCCCCAGCTTGATCCCGATCAATATTTTGGCTTCCGTTTACAGCAACAGGCACTAACCGACCCCAACACCGATGTCAGCAGTCTATTGCGCGACATCAATAGCACCCCCATGCAACCGCAACAACGCCAAAGCATGTTGTCAATGCTCAGCCACAGCATTTTCATGGAACTCTCCCCCAATGCGGCGGAAACCAACGCCAACCGGGTAATACCAGCACAACACCAGCAATTGCTATTGCAATACCTCGAAACTGGCATAGCGCAACCCACTCTGCAAGACCGTTACGCACTCTCCGACTACGGAACCCAACGCTATGCAATGGAATTACTCAAACACCGCGAACGCGCCGATGACACGTATTACCAACGCATTACCGAAAGCAAAGTATTGGCAGAACAGGTGGGCTTAATCTTAGGGTCACACATGGGCGGTGCGTCAATTATCGAAAAGCTGCAAAACAATACGGCATTGCGCCAACGCCTCACCGCCCAACTGCAACAAACCCATTTAAGCGCGGATGCCCGCTCAGCATTACAAGATGCGCTCAGCATGATCACACCCGAACCCGCTATGCTAGAGCCGGAATATAGCCCCGAATCAATGCCTGATAACTTGCAGCCTGATGCTCAATCGCAGGGTTATTAAACACATCGGTAATCACCGCGAGCATATCCGCGCCATTTACCAACAAATCTGGGGCATTTTCCAGCGTAATCCCACCGATAGCGCAGATGGGTAGCATGAGTTGCTGACGCGCTTGCTGCAATAATTCCAGCGTAGCGCGAGGCGCGTTCGGTTTGGTGGGTGAGGGGAAAAAGCTCCCGAAGGCGATGTAATCTGCGCCTTGCTCTGCGGCACTCAGTGCCAGTTGTAGCTGGTTGTAGCAGGATACACCGATGATGGCGGCTTTGCCCAAAGCCTGCCGTGCAATACTTAAGGCGGAATCGTCGCGCCCCACGTGTACGCCGTCGGCTTGCACGGCTTTTGCTAATGCCAAGTCATCGTTGATGATGAACAGCGCGTTATGCTGCTGGCAGAGCGTGCGCAAAGCAGCAGCTTCTTGCTCACGTCGTGCCGTATCGGTGGTTTTGTCGCGGTATTGCACGATGGCTGCACCGCCGCGCAGGGCTTGTTCGACTTTGCTCAACAGTACGTCGCCGGTTGAGCCGTCGGTGATAACGTAGAGGCCGTTTAATGTCATGTTAATCCATTTAGGCTGTTCTGCAAATGCCGTTCGCTATCCATGCTTTGGTGCAGAATGCGGATAACTTCAACACAAGTAGACATTCCCAATCGGTAAAAGATCAGATGCGAACCGACAGGGTGTCGCTTATAACCAACGCGAATGTGGTCAATGGGTTGTCCCGCATTCGGATTTTCCGCCAAAAAGTCGAACACATCCAAAAGTTTTTCGCCGTACTGTTCGGCCTTCACCTGCCCCCACGTCGCTGCCCCATAGGAACTGACCCGAAATAACTTCCCGAAATCAGGGGGACTGAGGTGTAGCAGT
>CAYNNA010000126.1:0-7090 GCA_964398375.1 uncultured Thiothrix sp. | reverse complement strand
CGTATGATAATGGCTTTCACTATGGCTGGTTGTATGCCCTTAATTCACATTTAAAGTTCATGCAGGGCTTTGGTGGTTGTTTTGCTGATTGTACGAATATTGGCGTACAGAATCAAGGTTGTGTTTATCCCCGCTCCATTAAGTGATCAATACTCCTGCGAAGCTGCGTGGCTTAATTCGTGTGCCATGTATCGCGCCCATAGCATCATGGTGTTTTTTCGCTGGGTAGGCGTGAGCTCGAATTTTTGTATGGCGGTAATGTACTCAAAGAAGTCGATCACGGTGAAGCCACTTTTGAGCTTGTTGCCAAATTCATTACCAATATTTTTGGCATTTGTATCGTCAAGATCGTCAGGGGCGCAGAACAGAGCCGTTTTCACAAATTGATAATCACCCGCTTGCAGTAACGCTTCAGCTATTAATTGATTTCTATACAGTTGATTGAATTTACGGTCAGTCAGTTCTTCATAACTGGCGAGAAAATTATCACTTTTGTTGTGGATAATCTCATAATTGGGCTTTTGGTACTTTTGAGGGGAAAACGGTTCAGTGTATTTGCATTCAATCCCAATCAGACCCATTTGATCACCGATGGAGACCTCCAGTGCAACGTCGAAGGCTGAATTGTCATTGGTGTAACGTTCTTTCGGCGATGGGGCGTATTCAAATTTTACGCCTGAAAATCCCGTTATTTCAGGAAAAAAAGCTTTAATGGTTTTTAGACCAAGCTCATGATCCAGTGCGAGAAGACCAAAGAAATTGAAACACAATGGCTGGCTAGAAAGCAGATTGGTTTTTAGACGATTTATTTCCATGATTCCGGCAGAGTTCTTGGCTTCGTTGTGTGCTTTTGCCGTACTTTCTGCAAGTTCGCCGATGCTGTCCGTTATAAAGTTGCTGTAGCCAGCCGTTTGATCTGGCAGCACATTGCATATTGTGGTTTCTTTATTGCGTGTGTGCTGTCCGGGTGTTTGTTGTAGCACGAAAGCTCGCCACCAACCCTGATGAATACGCGCTCGTTTGGTTCTGGGAGTATCTGATGCGGAGATGTTGCCAATAAAGTCTTTGAGATGCATAAGGTGGTTCACCGATTTAATAAGAAACATTGCTGAATCAGAAGTGGGATCAAGTTTGCCCCAAAAACCGTTAAAATGCACTGATGAACCTCGACCTCTTCAACACCTTGCCGGAACCCTGGACTGAACCCTTAAGCCCCGGTGCAATGGTGTTGCGCCAATACGCCGCCGCCCATACCGATAGCCTGCTGGCAGGCATCCACGCGATTGCTGCCCAAGCCCCGTTCCGGCACATGCAAACGCCCGGTGGCTACACGATGTCGGTGGCGATGACCAACTGCGGCACAGCGGGTTGGATCACCGACAGCAAAGGTTATCGCTACAGCACCACCGACCCGCTGAGTGGGCAAGCGTGGCCTGCGCTGCCAGCGGATTTCCGCCGTTTGGCGCAAGCGGCAGCACTGGCGGCAGGTTTCCCCGCATTCCAGCCGGATGCTTGCCTGATCAACCGCTATCCGGTGGGTGCAAAAATGGCACTGCATCAGGATCGGGACGAACGCGATCTGACCGCGCCGATTGTGTCGGTGTCGTTGGGCGTGCCTGCGACGTTTTTGTGGGGCGGTTTGCAGCGCAGTGACAAGGCGGTGAAAGTGCCGTTGCTGCACGGCGATGTGGTGGTGTGGGGCAGGGAAGCGCGGTTGGTGTTTCACGGCATTGCACCACTCAAGGCGGGGCAACATCCGCTATTGGGTGAGGTGCGTATCAATTTGACGTTTCGGCAGGCGTTGTGAATTGCGCTGCAATCGTCTGCCATTGTCGGGTAAGCCTTGTTCGCCTCTTCCAACTCGGTGTAATGGGCTTTAATGCCTGCACGGATCAGGAGTGGCAATGCGTCAGCCAACAAAAATCCTCCTGACACAATGCTGTCAGTAAGTCACTGCTACAATCAAGCGACAGCAAGCACATTCAAGGAGACATCATCATGAGTTACATTGACGGATTTGTACTGCCCGTACCTGAGGGCAAGCTCGAAGCCTACCGCGTGATGGCGCAACAGGCCGGTGAAGTGTGGATGGAACACGGTGCACTCGCCTACAAGGAATGCGTGGGCGAAGACCTGAATTCCGAATTTGCTAACGGCTCATTTCCCCGAATTACTGGGGCGCAGGATGGTGAAACGGTCATTCTTGCGTTCATCATCTACCAGTCCCGCGAACACCGTGACGAGGTAAATGCCAAAGTGTATCAAGACCCACGGATGCAATGCGGCGATAAGAAAGACCTGCCATTCGATTGCACCCGCATGAATTATGGCGGATTTACCACATTGGTTGATTTATAAGGAGCAATACCATGAAAACGAACCCCGTCGGCTGGTTTGAAATCTACGTGCAGGACATGCCACGCGCCGTCGCCTTTTACGAAGCCATGCTGGAAATCAAGCTGGAAAATATGCCCACCTCTGACCCGGAAACATGGCCTGATCTGGAAATGTGGACATTCCCGATGTCCGATTGCGACAATCCTACCTATGGTGCAGCAGGTGCACTGTGCAAAATGGGTGGCTGCTCATCCGGTGGCGGCGGTACATTAGTGTATTTCAGTTGTGAAGACTGTGCGGTGAATGCCGCCCGTGCCGCTGCCAATGGTGGTAGTATTTTCAAGGAAAAAATGCCCATCGGCGAACACGGTTTCATCGCCTTGGTGTTTGATACCGAAGGGAATATGAGCGGCTTGCATTCGATGATTTAAGGAGTTTCCATGCGCCGTGCCGACCGTTTGTTCCAGCTTGTGCAAATTTTGCGGAACAAACGGCTGGTCACTGCGCGGGAACTTGCTGAGCGTTTGGAGGTTTCCGAACGCACTATTTACCGCGATATTCAGGATTTGAGCCTGTCCGGTGTGCCGGTGGAAGGCGAAGCGGGCGTGGGTTATCACCTGCGTTATTCGCTCGATATTCCACCGCTGATGTTTACGGCGGCTGAAATCGAAGCCCTCGTGCTGGGAGCGCGGATGTTGAAGGCGTGGGGCGGTAATGAATTGGGCAGCAGTGCGCAATCCGTCCTCGATAAAATCCATGCCGTGATTCCCGCCGAACTGCATCGCCATTTGGAAGACAGCCGCTTGTTTGCGCTGCGTTTCGGGGTACGTGAAGACCTTGAAACCACCCTCGACTGTTGCCGCCACGCCATTGCACAACGCCGTTACCTGCGACTGGATTATCAACGCGCCGACCACGAACACAGCCAGCGTGACGTCAAACCGCTGGGCTTGTTTTTCTGGGGCAATGTGTGGACGCTGACGGCATGGTGCGAATTGCGCTACGATTTCCGCACCTTCCGCCTTGATCGCATCCGCTGGTTGGAAACGCTGGAGCGCAGTTTTGAAGAGTTACAGGGGCAAACTTTGAACGATTTCGTGCAGTTGATGCGCTCGCAATGTGAGGATTTTTAATACCCTATGAATACTACAAGCCCTAACGCCACCCTGTGCCGTTGTGCATGGGTAGACTTGAGCAAACCCGATTACGTCGCCTACCACGACGAAGAATGGGGCGTACCCGTCCACGATGATCGCAAGCTGTTCGAGTTCATCGTGCTGGAATCGGCGCAAGCAGGTTTGAGCTGGTACACCATCCTGCGCAAGCGCGAAAATTACCGCCAAGCCTTTGATGATTTCGACCCCGAAAAAATCGCACTGTACGACGCTGCCAAAGTCGAGGAATTGCTCGGCAATGCCGGGATTATCCGCAACCGCCTGAAAGTGTTGGCAACCATTAACAACGCGCAACGCTTTTTGGCAGTGCAGGCAGAGTTCGGCAGTTTTGATGCGTATATCTGGCAATTTGTCGGCGGCAAGCCCATCGTCAACCACTGGAAAACGCTGGCAGAATGCCCCGCCACCACCCCAGAATCGGATGCGATGAGCAAGGATTTGAAAAAGCGTGGTTTCAAGTTCATGGGTTCAACGGTGTGTTACGCACACATGCAAGCAACGGGTATGGTGAATGATCACACCATCGACTGCTTCCGGTATGAAGAAAACCGATAAAATTTCGCCAAACCACGATTTGGTGTGTGTTGGTGGGGTTTTACGACGATACCTACGAAGTTGGCTATGAAATGTTGTGGCAGGGTGTGCCAGAAGACCATTAATCATGCAGCTACCGCAGCGTTAGCGTCGCAAGATTAACAGCAAATACCCCAGACTCAACAGGCTGGAAAGTGCCGCCGCAAAATAGGTTAATGCCGCTGCCGTCAGCACCTGACGCGCAGCAGGTAGGTGTTCGGCAGGCAAATAGCCTTCTTCTAAAATCGGTAAAGCTTTCTCAAAACTGGCATCCCATTCTTCGGGCAACACAATCAAGTAGGTGAGTGCTCCGACAATGTGCAATACCACACTGATAACCACCGGCAATACCATTGCCAACGGGGAGCGGCTCAATAAACCAAACAGCGGCGCAAGCCACAATGCCATTGAGCCACTGCGCTGGATTTTTATTGCCAAGGGAATATAGCGAGCGCGACGTTCAAAAATGGGTTCGCGGCGGTGGAACTGGATGGCGTGACCGACTTCATGCGCGGCAATCGCCACAGCGGTGAGGGAACGCCCTTTGAAATTACTGGGGCTGAGGCGCACCATCCGCGCTTCTGGGTCAAAATGGTCGTTATGTTCCTCGGTCATTTCAACGCGGATACCTTCCAGTTTGAAACGCTCGATCAAATGTTGCGCTAATTCACCGCCCGTACCGGGCATATCGGGCAACTCCGCCGCGTGGCGGCGCATGACCTGCTTCACCCACCATTGCGGTGCGTAAATCAGGGCGGTAAACAGCAGCATTAGTACGATTAATATAGACATAGTGGCTTCCTTCAGCAACGACGCAGTGTATTCAGCTTAATCCCCCTAGCGTTTCGCCATCAATGCCGCCACACCACGCTCGTTTTCCCCACCGCTGGCTTGCAAGGCTTGCATGACGTTGTGCTGATCCGCTGCGCTGCGGTTCTGGCTCAATTTGTATTTGGCTTGTAGCGATTCGACGGTAATTTCAAAGCCGACGATGGCTTCCAGCATTTTGGCAGGGTAGGCGGGAATCCAGGCGGTTTCACTGCTGCCTTCGTATTGCGCACTCAGACGTTCGACTTTTTCCCGCAACCATTCCGCATCGTGGATGACGCGCACCTCGCCATAAACATGCACGGCGGTGTAATTCCAAGTGGGTACACCTGCGCCTTCGTACCATGTGGGTGAAACATAGGCGTGTGCGCCTTGGAAGATTGCCAACACCTGCGGGTTTGCAGCCAAGTGCTGCCATTGCGGGTTGGCTTTGGCAAGATGCCCGGAAAGCGTGAGTGTGTCGCCCTGTTCCAGCAGAAACGGGATGTGGCTGGCGAAGGGAACGCCTGCATCAACCGTGACCAGCGTGCCGAAGGCGTGGGCGGCGATGAAGCGCAAGATTTCAGCTTGGTCGTGTTCGGCAAAGTGTTGGGGGATGTACATGAGCGGTATTCCTTACTATTACAGCGCTACTTTCAGTTTACGACCGCCCGTAATGGCAAAACCTTCACGCTCATAAAACGCGAGGGTACGGTCAAACGCAGGCAATGGCGGTGTGGTCACTTCCAACCGTGTCCAGCCCTTGCTTGCACCGAATGCGCGGGCGGCTGCCAGCAATTGCTTGCCTGTGCCGTGCGAGCGGTAAGCGGGGCGCACGTACAGTTCGGGAATCGTGCCGAAACTGCCTTCGGCGTACAGCGCATAACTTTGATACAGGGTCAAAAAGCCTGCGGCTGTGCCGGATGCATCCGTTGCCACGAACGCATGGTAATGCCCGTCGCGGATGAAGTTTTGCAGGCGTTCGGTGGTCTCTGGCAAGTCGAAATTGAATGCTTGTTCGCCAATGGCTTGCATGATTTCCTGCAACAGTTCGCCGACCATCACGGCGATGCTCTGTGCGTCAGCGGGTGTGGCGGGGTGGATGTGCATGGTTACTCCTTAGTTGTCAAAGCGTTGTGCCATGAGGGTAAATCCGTCACTATAGAAAGCATGACTTTAGCAGATACCGTAACCACCAAACCATGTACCACAGAAACGCTTACCCCATCTTCTTTCCTGTCATCTCCGCATGACGCCACGTAATTTGTTTGACTTGATCCTGCTGGCAGCTTTGTGGGGTGGGTCATTTCTGTTCATGCGCTATGCGGCTCCTGCATTCGGGGCGATTCCGTTGATCTGGCTGCGGGTGGCGATTGCAGCGGCGTGCCTGTTGCCATTGCTCTGGTGGCGCGGGCAAAGCGGGCAGTTGTGGCAGAATGCAGGGGCAATGCTGGTGGTGGGGTTGCTTAATTCCACTGTGCCGTTTGTGCTGATTGCGTGGGCGGTGCTGTCGATTACCTCCGGGCTGGCTTCGATCCTAAATGCGGTTACGCCGATTTTTACCGCGCTGATTGGTGTCTTGTGGCTGAGGGAGCGGCTCAGCAGGTCGCAGATGTTGGGCTTGCTGATTGGGTTTGGCGGGGTTTTGCTGCTGGCGGCGGATAAAGCCGATTTCAAGGCGGGTGGATCCGGCTGGGCGATTGTGGCGATGTTGGGGGCAACCTTGTGCTACGGCATCGTGACCCATTACACCCGGCACAAGCTGGCGGGTATTCCATCGCTGGTGACGGCGACTGGGGCGCAATTAGCGGCGGCAATTGTGTTGTTGCCGTTGGCATACGGGTTCTGGCCTGCGGTCATGCCTGACCTGAAGGCATGGCTGGCGGTGATTGGGCTGGGAGTGGGTTGTACGGCGCTGGCGTTCGTGCTGTTTTTCCGGCTGCTGGAGGAAGTCGGCGCATCGCGGGCGGTGACGGTCACGTTCCTGATCCCGGTGTTCGGGGTGCTGTGGGGTAGCCTGTTTCTGGGCGAAACCGTTAGTACACCGATGCTGGTGGGTGGGGCGGTAATTGTTTTGGGAACGGCGCTGGCGACTGGCGTGTTGCGTTTGCCAACCCATTGATCGGGTGATTTAGCAGTCAGTAATGCTATTATCCTGCTTTGATTATCCACGCGAGAACACCATGCCGTTAACCATC
>CAYNNA010000125.1:0-7125 GCA_964398375.1 uncultured Thiothrix sp. | reverse complement strand
AAATGAACCACAGGGCTGGGTGCGAGATTTTTAGGATGCTCTGAATCGCTGCTGTAATTTCAGTGATTTGCATCAGGCGCTTCAGATTGAGCCGCAAGTCGGTGTGGTGTTGCCTTGCACCATCACTGTGATTGAAAACGAAGCTGGCAAGGTGCAACTGCTGACGGGCAATGTGCAAGCCATGTTGACGCTGTTTGACAACCCAGATTTGACCGCCGCGTTCCAGGATCTGGAACAGAAGTATCAGGCTATTATTGATGAGGTGACGCTATGAAACGTTTAGCTATCGGCCTATGGGGCGTATTGCTTGTCGCGCTGTTGCTTGTTCCTGTACAGGCCAACGATAAATTGCTGACGGCACGTTCCCCGCAGGCATTTGATCTTGCCCTAGAACAAGTGCAAGCAGTGTTGCAAAAACACAACTTCACCGTGGCGCACATCCAAAAATGTGATGGTGGGTTAAAAGACATGGGCTATGCCACGACCGATTATAAGGTTGTGTTTTTCGGGCGCTTGGATGAGGTGCGTGAGTTCAGTAAAACACACCCCGAACTAGTCCCCTTGTTCCCCTTTAAGTTGGCTGTATACGCAGATGGCAAGGACACGCGGTTTTCGGTGTTGAATCCTGCCGAACTTGCGCCGTTGTTGGATGCTGATAAAGTATTGGCAGAGCAGTTAGTGGCATGGGAACGCGATTTCCGTGCGGTCTTGAATGAGATGGAAACCGTACACGTGGCACTCGCTGACTAAATCTCGCTTAGGCAGTTGCGCTGTAAACACGCAACTGCTGCCCCAGTTTTTGCAGCATCACGTCCCGTTGTTGCAGGGCTTTTTCTTTGTGCAGTAATTGTTGATTAAGCTGCGCGATAATGGTGTCTTTGAGATTGATCACTTTGTCGCGCTGTTCCAACTTGTGTTCCCATGCATGGTTAACCCGGTCACGTTCTTGCGTTTGATTTGCCATCGCTGTCAGGGTGTCGAGCTGCTGTAACAAGCTGTTTTCTTGGGCGTGCTGTTTGTCGGTAAGTTCACTGATGGCGCTGATGTGTTGCAGCAGTAACGCTTCACGGCTGGCATGTTGTTGCTCGCGTTCGGTGAATTGTTCTTCACGGCGTTGTAGCGCCGCTTCACGTTCGTGTAGGCGTTGCTCGTGGGCTTGCAGTAACTGCTGTTGTTCCAGTATTGACTGGTCTTTGGTTTGCAGGGTTTTGTCACGTTCGCTGAGTTGCTGTGCAAACTGCTGTTGCTGGTGTTCTTGCCGCTGGATGACCTGATCTTTTTCCAGAATTAACGTGTCTTTGTGTTGCAGCAGCTTGGCGTATTCGGTGAGGTGTTTTTCCTTGTCGAGTAAGGTGATTTCCAACTCGGCAACCCGTTGGTGGTGGTTGTCGATGTGCTGTTGCTGGGCGAGCAGGCGTTGTTCCAGTTCGTTGAGATGGGCTTGTAGCGTTTGAATCGACAGGTCACGTTGCTGAATTTCTTTATCACGTTCTTGAAGTTGCAGAAATTGTGCGGCAATCTGGGCATCGCGGCGTTGCAGGCTGCGTTCCCGTTCGTGAATGGTTTGGTCGCGGGCGGTAAGCTGCTGGTCTTTGGCGAGTGTTTGATTATTTTGTTCCAGTAGCAGTTGTTCGCGTGTTTGTGCAATACGGTCTTTTTCGTGCAGCAGACGGGTTTGTTCGGCTAACTGCTCATTGCGCAAACTGATTTGATCCACTTTGCGACGTACTAGGCTGTCACGTTGGTGAATTTGCTGATCTTTCTGGAAAATCAGGTCATCGCGGCGTTGTAATAGGCGGTCAAAATCACGCAACCGCCGATCACGTTGCAGGATCTGCTGGTCACGTTCTTGGAGGTGGCGGTCACGTTCGGAAAGGTGGCGATTGCGTTCGCTTAGCAGTTGTTCTTGGGTGTAAATGCGTTGTTGGTGATCGCGAATCCAGCGATTGAGTGCTTCGAGTTGCTGGCTGAGTTCTTGAATGCTGGTGTCGCGTTTGCTGAGTTGTTTGTCGCGGTTGTCGATTTCACGGTCACGTTTGCCGATGTGGTTGTCTTTTTCTTCAAGGCGGCGATTGCGGATGTGAATCTGGTCTTCACGTTCCAGAATGTACTTTTCTTTCTGGCTGGCAAGTTGCTCGATTTCACGCGAGCGGTTCTCTAATTCGCGGATAATTTGGTCACGTTCTTGAATGACGGTCTCTTTTTGTTGGAGAGCCGCATCACGTTGGGCAAGCTGTTGGTCGCGTTCTTGGGTGCTGTGTTGATTGCTCAGGAGCAGTTGTTCTTTTTCGGTGAGCAATTCTTCTTTACGCGCCATGTGTTGATCGCGCTCGCGTAAGGAATGTTCTAGTGTTTCAATGAGTTGCTCTTTGCTGTGCAGTGCTTCATTAAGCGTCAGGAGCTTGGCTTCAGTGTGTTGCAAACGTTCGTAAGCATCACGCCAGCGGTCAATCAGCGTTTGTCGGTCACTGGCGGTGAGAAAGCGGTTGCCTTCGATTTTCTCGATAAGAGTCTGTTCTTCGCGATTCATTGTTATAATGTTCTACTTATCTGTTTATGCGCTATCATAAAGCATAATGTGTTAAAAATAACGTGGCATGAACCAAATAAAGACAGCAACCAAATGGGTTATTAGCACTCTAAGGCGATGAGTGCTAAGATAGTGTCATAAGTAAATTGAGGAGATCACGCATGACTAACGCCATGATGCTCAAAGGGCAAACACTTCCGGTTCCCGTGGGGAATCTGGAAAGTTACATCCATGCGATCCACGCCATTCCAGTTCTGGAAGCAGAAGAAGAGCGTGAGTTAGCTGAACGTCTGAAATACGCCAGTGATTTGGAAGCAGCCCGCCAACTCATTTTGCACAACTTACGCTTTGTGGTGAAAGTGGCGCGGGGGTATAGCGGGTACGGCTTACCGTTGGGTGATTTGGTGCAGGAAGGCAACGTTGGCTTGATGAAGGCAGTGAAGCGTTTCGACCCTGATATGAATGTAAGGCTGATTTCGTTTGCGGTACATTGGATTCGCGCGGAGATTCATGAGTTCATTTTGCGCAACTGGAAAATCGTCAAAGTGGCGACTACTAAGGCGCAACGCAAACTGTTCTTCAACTTGCGCAGCAGCAAAAAGCGCCTAGGTTGGTTGAATCAGGAAGAAGCGCAGTCGATGGCAGATGATTTAGGGGTGACAACTGCTGAAGTGTTGGAAATGGAAAAACGCATGAGTGCGCATGACGTTTCATTTGATCTCAGTATTGATCAGGATGAAGAGGATTCCGCCAATTTTTCCCCTAGCCAATATTTAGTGGCAGAATCGGCTGACCCGGCAGAAACCTTGGAAGCGGAAGAGTGGGATACTCATACCCGTGGGCGTTTCCAAACTGCCTTGGCTAATTTGGATGCCCGCAGCCGTGATATTTTGGCGAGCCGTTGGTTGGTTGAAGAGAAAGCGACCCTGCACGAGTTGGCAGAGAAATATAGCGTATCGGCAGAGCGGATTCGCCAGCTTGAAAATGCGGCGGTGAGCAAGTTGCGCTTAGCAGTGGTGGAAGCCGCATAAAAAAAGGTCGCTAAGGCGACCTTTTTTGTAGGTTCCGATGCTTAACCGAAAAAAACGACCGAAAGGAAGCTAAACCACGAGAAAGCAATCAAACCCACTACTACCAGCATCGGAATGCCGAAATCCCAGCTAAACATACCTACATACCTCTAAAATACTTATGTGCATAAGAGGATAAAGGAATGCCACCCTCCTGACAAGATCAGGAAGCGCCAAAACCACCGGCACGCGCGGAACAGGGAGCGGAGTTGGATGTCAATTCAGCCGAAAAAAACCACCGAAAAGAAGCTGAACCAAGCGAACAGAATCATTGCAATCACAATTGCAAAGGGCAAGCCATAATCAAAACTAAACATGGTGGTCTCCTTCGGAATATCTTCAGTAATCAATGTGCGCAGTTTGCCTGAAGTGATAGGGGGGAAACCTTGACATGGCTCAATGATTTCAGCGGGTGATGACAACTTCATGAAAAATATTATGAATACTTGATTTATGTCAGGAATCTGCAATCATGCTGCACATGATCAGCTTGAGCCAACTAATCCTGCGGACTGATGTCAGTGGGATGCCGTTGGAATGGATTCATTTCCAAACGGCAGTCAAACTTTATTATTCTGAGCAAGTGGCTTACACCTGCGGGACTCCCATTCTCGCCATTCGGGGCGGTATCAACGCCATCACCGGGCAACGTAGCCGGATTATTCTGAATTCGATCATTGCCACACATGGCAGCAAACAACAATTACACGAGTATTATGTACCACCACTCAGCAACCCCTTGCTGTTTCGGCGCGATAACCATATTTGCCTGTACTGCGGGCAACATTTTCAGGAAAAAGATTTATCCCGTGACCATGTGCGCCCTTTAGTGCTAGGTGGTCCCGATCGTTGGACTAATGTGGTGACTGCGTGTAAATCGTGTAATAGCCGTAAAGGCGGACGTACCCCAGAGCAGGCGCACATGCCCTTATTGGCTGTGCCATTCCAACCCACGTATGCAGAATATATTTTTTTACAGGGGCGTAATATTCTCGCGGATCAGATGGAGTTTTTGAGTGCGCATTTCCCCCGAACCAGCAAATTACGTGAGCGTGGACAATTGGGTGGATTTTAGTTGAGCTGCCACGCGGATTTTTGCCTATAGTCATAGCGTGTTCATCAAGGAATTGCTCCATGCCTGAGTCAAGTTCGTTCTGGAGTTGGTTGTTGTCGTTGTTCCGGCCGCGTCGTCCGGCTCCAGTTGTACCGGCAAGTCCGCCACCGGTTACTCCGCCTCCCAGTGCTACGTTACCGCCACTCACGACCGAACCGGAACGAGCGGCTATTGTGGCAGAATTACAGGATGCCCCTGCCTTGCCGCCTCCACCGCCACGGCGACCTCCCGTATTAACCCCCTTAGAGAATACGCAGCCATTACCGGATATTGATGTGGGGATATTGGAACAGGTGTTGCCACAGGAAGGGCCTAAGTTAGGTTTTCGGCTATTGTGGAATAACCATCCAACCGTTGAGACGGGGGAAACCTTTCCGTGCCGCGATGCTGAGGGCAATCCTCACTTTGGGAATCAGTGCGCCATCTTGATGGGGACGTGTTTATTGCGCAGTAATTTATTGCAAGGCTATGACAAAACCACCTGTTGGTATCGCGGGCATAAAGGTCACACATTACGGGCGCGTGAGGTGGCAGATTGGATGCGGCGTAACCCTGGGCGTTTTGGAGCGGTAGAGATTCGTCGCAATGTGTCATGGGGGGCATTCAAGGGACGCACGGGGTTTGTGTGTTTTCACAATTTTTGGGGGGAGGGCAATCAAGGTGATCATATTGATTTGTGGGATGGCACAGGTATCTTGATGCGTGAGAAAAATCCGGGTTGGGAAGGCCCGGCTCTGGCAGATGGTTCCTTGGACTATTTTGAGCGTTCGGAGGAAGTATGGTTTTGGCCCGTCCATTAATCTGCGCGGTGGTCAGCGTGTTGCTGTTGACAGCTTGCGAATCTGAGCGGCAGCCTGATACGCAAGCGCTGGTGTTGCCTGAGCGTTTTGCCAACCCGCACGTGACGGATCAGGCGCAAGCCGCAGGTTTGGCACTGGTGTTGAGTGATAATGGTGGTGGGTGTCAGTTGCAGGTGGGGAAAACGGTACCGCCTGTTTGGCTTAAGCCGATGGCACCGTGTTATTTCATGAAGTCACCGGGAGCGGCACAAGCGCAAGTTTACCGGCATGATAAAACGACTGCGGTAGTGGCGGTGGTGGGGACACCCGTCAAAGGTAATCGTTGTGGGCAGGAGGTGCAGGGTTTGATCATCAAGGGTGGGGCAGTAACACCTTCTGCTTATGTGATGCAGGGCAGCATCCACTGCGCGGATCAAGGTTTGCAAAATTTCCAGTATGAGTTATTTGCAAAATAAAGAAGCTAACACAGCTTGGGTTAATCACCTTCCACAATAAAACTTGCGCCAAAGTTGGTGGGGTAACGGCTGCGGAGTTTAGTCTGCAAGGTTTCAGCTTGTTTGCGTGAGGGGAATGCACCGACCCGTAATTTGAACATTAGTCCACGCGGGGTATTTAAGCTGACCAGATAGGCATCATAACCATCTTGGGCAAGGGCATCACGCCAACCGTACAATTGTCTGGAATCATAACCCGCCGCTACCTGTACGGCGTAGCGATTGGTGGTATAGCGTGTGTCTTCACGTTCGCGAATGACGGGGGTTGGCTTGCGTTGTTGCGCTTGAATGTAGTTGTTACTGGGTTCCCATACGTCGTCGTTGCGGGGATTGTTGTTATTACTGCTGCCAAGATTCCACTCTGAAAGGTTAGGGCGATAATTAACAAAGGGTAGTTTTCCTGCTTTATACAAAACCACAAGGCTGACTACACCCACTACCAATAACAGGGAGTGAATCATTTTAAAGACAAAGCCGCGCTGTTGACGGAAGGAACTCGATGACACGCTACTGGAATGCTTCACTCCAACCTCTTTTGACCTATTGCTGCCCTATGACTATAGCCAAAAAGACAGGGATAAGGGAGGTTGAGTTGCGTTAAAATTCATGGTTTCGGTCATGAGTGGATTGGCGATGACTTCCGACACTTGGAATGCTGATTTCGATACCTTACATCCATGCTTTCAGCAGTTACGTAACCGTTGTTGTTGGGCAGGGTTAACGGACTGGCCTGCGTGTGAATGCTTGAATCAATTATTACCAGCGGCGTTGTGCGCTCAGTCGGGGATGCTGGTGCGTTTTTTTCCACAAGATAATACGCTGCCATTTCCTGAGTTGTATTATGAAGAGCGGATTTTTCAGCATGGCATGGTGGCGACTCGTGCGAATTGGCACGATTTTTTTAATGCCCTGATGTGGAGTGTATTTCCACAGACCAAGGTGATGATTAATGCTTTGCACGCGGCTGACATCCAGCAGCATGGTAAACCGCGCACGCCGCAGCGGGATGCATTGACGGTGTTGGATGAAAGCGGGGTGATCATTGTTGCCAGTCGGCGCGAGTGCGGGTGCTGATTTAATATAATGTGAATTACGCACAAACATACGCCCCATATTG
>CAYNNA010000124.1:0-7290 GCA_964398375.1 uncultured Thiothrix sp. | reverse complement strand
TGGATACCGACGACGATAACGACGGCGTTCTGACGAAGTTTGAAAACTACAACGGCGGCACACCAACCGATGACGATACCGACAGTGATAAGATTCCAGACTATCTGGATACCGACGATGACGGCGACGGCAAATTGTCCAAAGACGAAAACAATGACCCGAACAAGGACGGCTCTCCTGCCGACGCCAAAGACAGCGACGGTGATGGTAAACCCGATTACTTGGACAAAGACGACACCGACGGTCCTAAAGGCGACCCAGACGGTGACGGCGTAAGCAACGAAGACGAAGCCAAACTCGGTACTAATCCCAAAAACCCAGATACTGATGGTGACGGCATCAAAGACGGCGATGAAGTCAAAACGGGTACTGACCCGAAAAACCCAGATACGGACGGCGATGGTCTCAAAGACGGTGAGGAAATCACCAAAGGCACTGACCCGAAAAATCCCGACACGGACGGCGATGGTCTCAAAGATGGTGAGGAAATCACCAAAGGCACTGACCCGAAAAACCCAGACACGGACGGTGACGGTCTCAAAGACGGTGATGAAATCAAAGCAGGCACTAACCCGCTGAACAAAGACAGCGACGGCGATGGCGTGGATGACAAAACCGAAGTCGGCGCAGATCCTTCCAAACCAACGGATACCGATGGCGATGGCAAACCCAATGCCTTGGATACCGACGACGATAACGACGGCGTTCTGACGAAGTTTGAAAACTACAACGGTGGCACGCCAACCGATGACGACACCGACAAAGACGGCAAACCCGACTATCTGGATAATGATGACGACGGTGATGGCAAACTATCACGTAACGAGAAAAATGATCCAAATGGTGATGGCAATCCAGCCGATGCAGTGGATACCGACGGTGACGGCAAGCCAGACTACCTCGACACCAACGAAACCGACGGCCCGAAAGGCGACCCGGATGGTGACGGCGTAACCAACGAAGACGAAGCTAAACTCGGTACGAATCCAAACAATCCTGACACTGATGGTGACGGTCTCAAAGACGGTGATGAAGTGAAAGCAGGCACTAATCCGCTGAACAAAGACAGCGACGGTGACGGCATTGACGACAAAACCGAAGTCGGTGCTGACCCATCCAAACCGATTGATACCGATGGTGACGGCAAACCTAATGCGTTGGATACCGACGATGACAACGACGGGGTACTGACCAAGTTTGAAAACTACAACGGTGGTACGCCACTGGATGATGACACCGATAAAGACGGTAAACCAAACTATTTGGATACCGACGATGACGGTGATGGCATTCTGTCTAAAGATGAAGGCAACGACCCGAACAAAGACGGTGATCCGAAGGATGCTTTAGATGGTGACATGGATGGTATTCCAGACTACCTCGACACCAGTTTCGATGCGGTCAAGATCCAAGTCAAAGCCATGTTGCAAGGCGCTTACAACAGCATCAGCAAATTGATGCAAGACGATCTGCGTACCAAAAGTCTGCTCCCACTGAGCCAACCGTACAATATCGGCAGCATCAAGTACGCTGGCAAGGAAACGGCAGTTGCCAGCCAATTTGCTATCACCGGCAATAATGCACCGGTTGACTGGGTATTGGTCGAAATCCGCGATGCCGCCACACCTGCAACCATCAAGGCACGCATTGCTGGATTGGTACAACGGGATGGCGACATTGTGGATGCAGCAACAGGCAACACCGCGCTGATGTTGACGGGTTTGTTACCTGGCAGCTACCACGTTTCTGTACGCCACCGTAACCACCTTGGGGTCATGACTGCCACGCCGGTAACAATTAGCGGCGGTGCAGTACCAAGCATTGACTTCACCAAACCAAGCACCACGGTCTTTGGGAAAGAATCCCGGATCATGGCAAGTGGTGGTACGGTAGCATTGTTATGGGCGGGTAACGCGAATACGGATCTTCGTGCCATTGCCAACGGTCCATCCAACGACACCGGCGTGATCTTGGGTAATGTCCTGCTGGCAAAAGAAAACTTGTCAGTCAGTACCAACTACCGTCTGGCGGGTTATCAAGCAACCGACATCAATATGGACGGCATCACTATCTTTGCAGGCCCGTCTAACGATGTGAACATGCTGCTGGGTAACGTCTTGTTGCATCCGGGTAACAGCACCTTCAGTGCCAACTACATCATTAATCAGCAATTGCCTTGATGAGCAACAGTCTGGGGGCGGGTTTCCCGCCCTCCGGCTACAACACCAACCTCACCATAAAGAATCCATTAATGCTTATAAACCTGCGTCAGACAGTCATTCGCTGCTTCATGTTTCTGTTACTCATGCAACTTAACGCTGTTGCATTAGCCAGTGACGGCGGCGTAGCGTATCGGGTGGCATGGGATGCCACACATGAGCGTTACCGTGTCTATCTACGCCCTAGCAGCACCCCCTCTCCCGACTTAAGCCTCACCGGGCAAGTCACGCTGCGGGTTCCTCACGGGACTGGTGAACACCAGTTCAGAGTGACCGATATTCAATCCAAACCTGGCACTGCTTGGACACTGGGGTCACAGGTGGTTGCCCCCCCGGAAGATCCCAGTGTGGATTACCTTTCCTTTGCCTTCACACCGCTGGATGTAAAAGCATTCGCCTTCAAAGCCGGTGAAGAACAGGAAGCCTTTAGCTTTAAAAATGCAGGCTCTTGCCTCGGCGCGGTCGCGTTACTAGACAACGCCACTGACCCGTTCAACCAACCGCCAACTAATCCCAAAAACTCCAGCAACACCAACCCCAGCAATCAGTTTGCCAATGCCGGTTGGGGTTCAAGTTCTGATAACGATTACCTTGGCAACTATGGCTCACCAGCCAGTTGCGCGGTTGAATGCTTAAGCACCCCCGCCGCACCCTTGGCGAATACTGTTTATTACCGTGTAGACTGGAACAAAGATGACCAGCGTTACCATGTTTACATGTATCCGGGCAGCAACCCAACGCCCAATATGAACCTGACCAGTCAGGTAACACTTAAAATGCCTCATGCCAGCGGCGCTGACAGCTTCAAGGTCAGCAATATTACCTCCGCACTCAAAGGCATTATCTGGACAGAAAGCTCGCGGGTTAACGCCCCCAAGGAAGACACCAGCGTTGATTATTTATCCTTCACCATGAACTCCAGCGATGCCAAAGCATTCCCTTGGCAAGCAGGCAAGGAACTGG
Source organism: uncultured Thiothrix sp. (assembly GCA_964398375.1). Taxonomy (GTDB): domain Bacteria; phylum Pseudomonadota; class Gammaproteobacteria; order Thiotrichales; family Thiotrichaceae; genus Thiothrix. The sequence continues at coordinate 4,108 of CAYNNA010000124.1, read as the reverse complement.
AAGTATTTAGCTTTGCCAATAGCGGGGCTTGCCTTGGGCCGGTCGCGCTGATAGACAATGCCACCGATCCTTTCAATGCATTACCGAATTCAACCGGCACCAACCCCGGCAACCAATTTGCCAATTTGGGCTGGGGTACAGCCGATAGCAATAACTATGCAGGTAATTACGGTTGTGCAGCAACGTGCATCGCCCCGACAACGCTAAAGCTTCAAGCACGGGTATTGCTGCAAGGTGCTTTTGACAGCAGCACAAAACTGATGCGGGATACGCTACGCACTAAGAATCAGCTTCCCAGCACGACGCCGTATGAGATGACCGATGTCCCCATGCTCGGTAGCCAAACGCTTGCCAACGCCGTACTAACCACCACTGGCAATAATGCGCCGGTCGATTGGGTATTACTGGAATTGCGTGATGCGACGGATCCCACCCTCGTGAAAGCGCGTGTGACAGGTGTGGTTCAGCGTGATGGTGATATTGTAGACGCGCAAACGGGGGAAAACACGTTCGAGCTAACGGGCTTGCCATCAGGTAGTTACTTTTTGTCAGCCCATCACCGTAACCACTTGGGGGTTATGAGTGCCACGGCACTCGACTTCGGTGCAACGACAACGGTCGTGGATTTCAGCAAGACAACCACCACTACCTACGGCGAACACGCCCGTGTCATCGCCGCTGGGGTGGCGTTGTTATGGGCTGGCAATACCAGCAGTGACGAACGGATTATTGCCCAAGGCCCGACGAATGATTCAGGTATCGTGTTGAGCAGTGTATTGTTGGCGACAGGCAATAGTGCTTACACCACCAATTATAAACGAAACGGTTATGAGGCGACTGATACCAATATGGATGGCTTGAGCATTTTTGCAGGGCCATCCAACGATGTTGATTTGGTGCTAGGTAATGTCCTGCTGCACCCGATCAACAGCACTGCCAGTGCAAACTACATCATCAGGCAACAACTGCCCTGATACCAACAAGCGTTAAAATCCAAAAACAAAATAAGAGAGTCGGTAATCATGAAAAAATCGATCAAACAAGCCGTTTCAAGGGGGTTGGCATTGCTGGTATTGCTACCGGCTGCGCATACGGCATTTGCAGGCGTACCGGGCAGTGTTGAATACCGGGTGGCATGGGACTCCGTGGAGAGTCGTTACCGTGTGTACGTGCGCCCCACCTCGACACCTGATAAAGACTTAAGCATGACGGCGCAAGTGACATTGCGGGTTCCCCACGCGAAAGGCGACCAAAAATTTACAGTGTCTGATATTAAGACCAAATCTGGCACGAACTGGTCACTCAGTTCGGAAGTCTACGCGCCGCCTGAAGACAAAGCCGTTGATTACCTCTCGTTCAATTTCACCCCTATTGATGTGCGGGCGTTCGCCTTCAAAGCCGGGGTAGAACAGGAAGCGTTTAGCTTTAAAAATACCGGCCCCTGCCTTGGCAGTGTTGCCTTGATGAACAACAACACCGACCCCTTTAACCAACCACCAGCAGCGCCTAACAATTCCGCAGGCACTAACCCCGGCAACCAATTTGCCAATGCCGGTTGGGGCGCTACCGATGACAATGACTATTCTGGCAACTATGGCGAAGCAGCCAATTGCGGCGCTGTAGTCGTGCCAATCAATAAAGCACCTAACGCCGTTGCGGACAAGGCAACCACCACAGCGAGTAGTTCAGTTATCGTGGATGTACTCGCTAATGACAGCGATGCAGACGGTGACACCCTGAGCGTTGCTGCGGTCACACAAGGCAGCAATGGCACGGTAGTACTGCAAGGCGGTAAGCCCATGTATACCCCGAAGGCAGGTTTTAGCGGCACGGATAGTTTTACCTACACCGTTTCTGATGGCAAAGCCACCACCACCGCAACTGTCACCGTAACAGTCGCCGCACCCACACCAGTATTAGAAGCCAAACCGGATACCTTCAGTGTTGACGCCTCAAATAGCAGCAGTTTGCTGGATGTGTTAGCCAACGACAACATTCCTGACCGTAAAGGCGTTACCTTAGAAGTGATCACTGCGCCGAGCCACGGTACTGCCAAAGTCAAAGACAATCAGATCATTTACACACCAACAGCCGGTTACACCGGTTCTGATACGCTGAAATACCGTATCACTGACGCCGACAGTAAAACCACCGAAGCCAGCATTACCCTGACCATCAAAGCAGCACCTCCGGTTGACACCTGTTCCCTGCCACCTGCTAACCCAGCAGCCAACAAAGCGTATTACCGGATTGGTTGGAATAGCACTGACCAGCGTTACCATGTTTACATGTACCCCGGCAGTCTTCCGTCACCCAACGCTCTGACCAGTGCGCAAGTTACTATCAAGGCTCCGTTGATGGCAGATGCGGCAGCCTTCACACCGAGTGATATAAAATCAGCCTTCCCCGGTCTCACTTGGAACAATAACTCCAGCGTGGATGGCCCAAAGGAAGACAGCAACGCTTCTTACCTATCATTCACTCCCGCCATTAGCAATGCCAAGGCAATAGAATGGCAGGCAGGCAAAGAAATCGAAGTATTCAGCTTTGCCAACAAGGGAGCGTGTTTGGGACCGGTCAGCCTGCTTGAAAACAGCACTGATGCCTTCAACCAGCCGCCAGAATCACCCAACAATTCGGTCGGAACCAACCCCGGCAATAGCATTGTCAACCTCGGCTGGGGTTCAATGGATACTGACAGCTATGCCGGTAACTATGGCTGCCCGGCAACCTGTACGACGGACAACACCCCCAAAGACACGGATGGTGACGGTCTGACCGACACTGAAGAAGCCACTCTGGGAACCGACCCTAAAAATCCTGATACTGATGGTGACGGTGTACCGGACAAACAAGAAATCGGCAGTGACATCAGCAAGCCACGGGATACCGATGGTGACGGCATCATTGATGCACTGGACAAAGACGATGACGGCGATGGCATACCCACCAAAGACGAGTTAGGGGACGCCAATAGCAATGGTGTACCAGACTACCTAGAAAAGCCAAACGTTGTACCACCAGCACAATCTGTTGCCGTTCCAACCCTAACAGAGTGGGCACAACTATTATTAACGTTACTGTTAGGCGCTGTTGCTGTGCGCCGATACAACAAACTAATCAAGTAGCTAAACCCATAAAAATAAAGCATTAGCCGACTATTGCCGCTGTCATGTTGATATTTATCAACATGACAGCTCGCATTTTGTCGTACAAATACAACTTGCATCAAAAAACGTATCAGAATAGCCTTATGTGCTTCCGATAAATTAGAAACAGCTTAACCTGCATTTTAAAAGATACATCCATTAACCTAGTTAAAGCAGCCAATCGAGAAATTTAACCGGAAATTATCGTAATGGCAGACTACTATAGGGGTTAACCCTAAGACCACAGAACAAAAGTGATAGTCGGATAGTGGCTTATCGTAGAGTGTGTTAAGTATTGAATAAGTTGAGGGTTCAACATGAAATTGATTAAGCGGGCTATTGCCCTAGTGACACTTTTTTTAGTATCTGCCACGGCAGTCGCGTCTGAAACACAAAAAGTACAGAATTTCAGCTTTAAAGACATTGATGGCAAAGCTCACCAATTCTCCGAATACAAAGGTAAGTGGGTCATTGTGAATTACTGGGCAACCTTTTGTGGTCCCTGTGTTGCTGAAATCCCTGCCCTGAATAGCGTGGCGAAACGCTTTAAAGACAAAGCAGTCGTGTTGGGTATGGAAGCAGGTGAAACTCCAACCGATGAACTCAAGCAGTTCATGGCTCAGAAAAAGATTGCCTACCCGGTCATTCCCACCCAGGACAGCACCATGTTTGCACTAGGTTTAGTCTACGGCGTGCCTACCACATTCATCGTTAACCCAGAAGGTGAAATCGTTGACACACACATGGGGGCGATCACTTCCGCCATGCTGCAAAACTACTTGAGTGCGGATAAGGCAAAAACCAGTATCGCCAAAGACAAAGGTGATTGCTTAACCGATTTCTGCTAGTAAATAAACCACACCGCATTCACATTTTTTCTTGCTTCACAAACAGTAAAAAGCCTGCAACTGCGGCCGGCTTTTTACTTTCATGAATCGGTTTATTTAAGCCGCAAGCGC
>CAYNNA010000123.1:0-7329 GCA_964398375.1 uncultured Thiothrix sp. | reverse complement strand
ATACGGTGTAATTGCCGTGACAAAGCCTGCCCTTCATTGCACAATGTTACCCGACTAAAAATTCGGTCTGGTAGATACACAAACGTAATGCATTTGAAACCTAAACATCTCGATTTACTTGCTGACAACAATATCCCCGCATCCGTCTTATTCAATGTCTTCGGCACGGTAACGCTGGAGCGGGGTATCGACTATTACGACAACGGCAAAGTTACCAGTTTTCGCGCCGAAAAAAGCGGTGGTGGCAATGTCTCCATCACCGCCAAAGTACAAGGCAGCGGCAAAGAACCCTATGTTACCGTCATCAATTACAACGAACAAACACCGCGCTGGATCACTGGCGTTTGCACCTGCCCCGTCACCGTAGCCTGCAAACACACCGTCGCCGCCTTATTTGAATACCTCGAACACGCCCGCAAACAGAAAGCCAGAGAACCACAACGCAAGCCCGTGCCAGCGTTTACCGCCGCCACCATGCCCACCACTGCCAAAGCGGTCACGCGCTCCCCTATCGACGTATGGTTACAAGGCTTAAGAACAACAGCCAGTGACACCACCGAAACTTCACGATTTAGCCAGGGAAACGATACCCTCAGCGCTGATTTACTGTATTTTTTAGATACCGACGCTCACCAACAACCCACCTTGAGCTTATACAAAGCGAATACCCTCAAAAAAGGCGGTTACGGCAAACCCTCGCACGTCCAACTCGAAGCCCTGCTGACCCCATACCGCGCCCGCAATTTTGCGTATGAACCCTTGGATTTAATGATTGCGCAGTTACTTGCCATGCCAGGAATGCGCTTTTTGCATCACTGGAACAAGGGCAACCTGAGCGGCAAACACGGCGAACAAGCCCTGTTGGAAGTGCTAAAAACCGGACGCGCATTTTGGGCAACCGTCGACACTTGGCAACGCGAAGCCCAACCCTTACAACTCGGCGCAACACTCGGCTTGCAATTCCTCTGGAAAACCAATGACAAGCAAGAATTTACCGTTGAATTGCAAACCGAGCGCCCCATCACTGCGCACTTTTGGCTCAACGGCAAACTTTGGTACATTGACACCACCGCCCGCACCTGTGGCTTACTGGAACACCCTGACCTCAGCCCCGCGCAAGTTGAAAAATTCCTGAATGCGCCACCGATTCCCGCCGCGCAAGCTGAAACTGTCAGCGAACGCTTGCTGGAAGCCTTGCCGGATGTGGATATTCCCGCGCCTTCGCCGAAAATCCGCCAACACATTGACGATTTACACGCCGAACCCACGCCGGATTTGTATTTACGCTGCACCCGCCTGCCAGATACAGGACACGATACCCACATTGCCAGTTTGCGCTTTAATTATGCGGGGCATGTGTTGCAACCCGCGCAACACAAACCCAGCAGCTTGCACAAAGTTGGCGCAAAACGTTACCGCATTCACCGCAACCTCGCGACAGAACAGGACGCGCTCGACACGCTTGCCGATTACGGTTTTGAAAGCGTCAATACGCGCTTTAACGATCTGCACCGCCTCGAATTGCTGATGCACCCCGATACCCCGTCGCTGACGGCGTTACGTTGGAACGATTTCCTTGATCATGGCGTGACCGCACTGCGCGATTCCGGCTGGAATATCACGCTGGATGACAATTTCGACTTGCATTTCGATACCGTTGGCGATCTGGATGCTGCGTGGGAAGAAAGTGCGAATGGCAACGATTGGTTTGAAATCAGCCTCGGTTTTGAAGTCGATGGGCAACGCATTAATCTGTTGCCGCTTCTGGTGGAAATGTTGGGTCAAATGGAAAGTCCGCAAGCTTTACGCGATTTGCTGGAACGCCAACCGTACATTTTCGTCCCGCTTTCCGGCAATCGCTGGGCAAAACTTGAATCACACCGCCTCGCCGGAATCCTCGAAACGCTAGTAGAACTCTACGACCACCAACCCCTAAATGCCGATGGCAATTTAGAACTCAGTAAATACCAAGGCACAAATCTGAGCGCACTGCTCAACGCCCCTGGCATGAAGTGGAAAGGCGCAGAAGAATTGCTGGCACTGACCCAAAAGTTACGGGATTTCCAAGGGATTCAAGCCGTTAATCTACCGGACGGGTTAAATGCCGACTTGCGTCATTATCAACACGAAGGTTTGAGCTGGCTGCAATTTTTACGCGAATACCATTTCAATGGCATCCTCGCCGATGACATGGGTTTAGGCAAAACCCTGCAAACCCTCGCGCATGTACTCCTCGAAAAGCAAGCTGGGCGCTTAACCCAACCCGCGCTAGTCATCGCCCCTACCAGCTTAATGGGCAATTGGCGGCGCGAAGCTGCGCGTTTCACCCCCGATTTACGGGTGCAAGTGATTCACGGCAATGACCGCCACCGGCATTTTGACAACTTGGACGAATACGACCTACTGCTCACCACTTATCCCTTGATTGTGCGTGACGAAGAGCAGTATTTGCGCCATACCTTCCACTACCTGATTTTGGACGAAGCGCAAGCCATTAAAAACGCCGCATCACGTACCACCCAAGTCATCTACACCCTCAAAGCCAAGCACCGTTTGTGCCTGACGGGTACACCACTGGAAAACCATCTGGGGGAATTGTGGTCGATGTACCATTTCCTGATGCCCGGTTTTTTAGGTACGCATGACAAATTCACCCGTCTGTTCCGCAACCCCATTGAAAAACAAGGCGATGTAGGCAGGCAACAGCAATTACGCCGGCGCGTCTTGCCCTTCATGTTGCGTCGTACCAAAGAACTGGTCGCCAGTGAATTGCCGCCGAAAAGTGAAATCATCCGCAGCGTGGCGCTTGAAGGCAAACAACGCGACCTTTACGAAACCGTGCGCTTGGCGATGGACACCAAATTACAGGAAGAAATCAGCAAAAACGGTTTCGCTCGCAGCCACATTATGATTTTGGATGCCTTACTGAAACTGCGCCAAGTGTGTTGCGACCCGCGTCTGGTCAAACTCGACAAAGCCAAAAACGTTGACCAATCCGCCAAGCTCGAATTGTTAATGACCTTGTTACCGGAAATGTTAGAAGAAGGTCGTAAGGTACTGTTATTCTCGCAATTTACCTCGATGCTCACGCTCATTGAAACCGAACTGGTTGCCGCCAATATCATTTACGCCAAACTCACCGGACAAACCAAAAACCGCGAAGACGCCATTGCCCACTTCCAAGAAGGTGATGCAAAAGTATTCCTGATTAGCCTCAAAGCCGGGGGTACAGGTCTGAATCTAACCGCTGCCGATACCATAATTCACTACGACCCCTGGTGGAATCCCGCCGTAGAACAACAAGCGACTGACCGCGCTTATCGGATTGGGCAGGATAAACCCGTGTTCGTCTACAAGCTGATTACCGAGGACACGGTAGAAGAAAAGATTCTCAAATTGCAGGAAAAAAAGCAGATGCTCGCCAATGGTTTGTATTCAGAAGCAAGCGCACAAGAAGGCGTGCGCTTCAGTTCCGAGGATTTGCTGGATTTGTTAAAGCCCTTGGAGCAATGATTGGGTAAACAATAGCTTGCCGACATATTTTGCCCCAGCAGGGGTTAAATGCCCGCCGTCATACGACAATAATTCACCCGCATCGGTGAACAAGCGGCAACTGTTACCCTCACCGCAAATCAAGCGTTGCTGATCAATAAACACCTTGTCACCCAAAGTGTCGCGTAACGCTTGGTTGCTTGCCAGCGGTTTGGGATCAACCTTGTTGCGCAAAGCAAGTCGTTCATCGGCAGACAGTTTCAGGTAATTCCTGATGGCAATTTTGCCGAAATCTTTTGCCCCAAGGACGATTAATTGCTGATCCGCCCGTAACTGCATTTGCCGGATCGTCTCCGGTAACAATTTCGCCGCCCACTCTTGCCAGCGTGCCACCATAATGACGACATCCGCCTCGGCAATCTGCGCCGCAGCTTGGGTCAAATTATCGGACTCCGCACACAATGCCGCATCTTTGGACTGAATAAACGCAGCGCCTTTATCGCCCCATACCATCTGGCAACGGGTCGGAATATAACGGGTACTGAGTTGATAATGGCTCAGGTAGCCATTTTCCAGCACACCGTTAAAAAAATCTTGCGCGTGACTATCACCAATAATCAATGCTTTTTTACGCGAATCTGCCGCATCAAACGGTTTTTTCTGCACGGCAAGAAAGCGCTGGCGGGTGTATTCACCACTGGCTTGGGTATCCGCTGCTGTGAGTAAATTGTCGGGTGCAGCATCTGCCCATACCGGCATCATGCCACCGATACACAGCAAACCCAGCAATAACGGCACATAAATTCTCATCGTAGCTCTCTTTAATCCGCAAAACGACCGGCAAAGCCGTCCATCAACACCAACGCGACACCCGCTGCCATGAACAGCACACTACCGATCAACGCCCCTGCAAATACTTGCTTACGGGTAAAACGCTGCCGATTGCGAAATGGTTTTTCCACAAAACGCCAGCTAAACCACGCCAGCCCCAAACTCAGCGCTATCAACGCAGCCATGACACTCAGGCTCGGTTCTTCCAATGCTTGCATTCGCGCAAAGACGAATACCGGCTGATGCCACAAATACGCACTGTAGGAAATCAACCCTATCCACACCAAGGGCGCAAATGCCAGCAACCGACCAACCCACGTGGCAGGCGTTGCAAACACAATCAACAATACCGTGCCAAGCGTCGGCACTAACGCATACAGGCTTGGAAACGGCATTCCCTCATCAAAGAACAATACCGCATAAGCCAACAGCGCCATACCGCATAGACTGCCGATTTGCGCCACAGTTCCTTGTGGAAACGGGTATTTTTGCCAATAAAACGCCGCCAATGCCCCCAGCAACAGCTCCCACGCACGACTGGGAATCAAATAGAAATTGGCTTCGACCGAACTGCGCCACAACCATTCCGACCAGCCCAAACTCAGTAACGCAATCACCGCCAGTAAGCCCAACAACCAGCGCTTACCCAAGCCCCACATCAGCAACATCAACAGCGGGAACACCAGGTAATACTGCTCCTCCACCGCCAAGCTCCACGTATGCAATAACGGAATCTGCTCCGCCGTTGCCGCAAAATAGTCGGTTTGCAACCAAAATAGAATATTAGAGGCAAACACAACCACTGCGATCAAGCTTTCCCCAAATGCAACCAACTCATGTGGCAACAGCAACCACCACGCTAGGGGCAAACACACCAACAATACAAAAAACAGTGCGGGCAAAATCCGTCGCACCCGCCGTTCGTAAAAGCCTGCGAGGCTGAACGTCCCCGTTTCCAGTTCAGCCAGAATAATTGACGTAATCAAGTAGCCACTGATGACAAAAAAGACATCAACACCCACAAATCCACCACCAAAGGTACTGAACCCTGCATGAAATAACATCACGGGCAGCACTGCCAGAGCACGTAACCCGTCAATTTCCTTGCGATAAATCACAGTTGTATTTATTCCACTAAGCCTAATACGCCAGCGCCACGGTCTTCCGGCACGTCGGTAATACCACGCAATTGGCGACTGTCATCAATCAGGTTATGAATAATCGGCATTAAGACCAGCTCAATCGCCATCAGCATCTTACTGCTCGGCACCACCAGCGTATTGCGCCGTGACATAAATGCCCCCGGAATATCGTGCAGTAAGGGGATGAAATCAGGCAGAAATTTCGGCGCAAACCGAATCACCAAATAACACTCGTCTGGGGTTGGCACGGGTTCTGCCCCAAACGGATCAGACGTATCTACCAACGGAATAAGCTGGAAATTAATATGCGTGCGCATGAATTGCGGGGTAATGTGATGCACATAATCATGCAAGCGATTCAATAGCGCGGTTTTCGCATCTTCTAACGCCACGCCTTTTTCTTTGATTTCGTGCTGAATTTTTGCCATCCACTCCAGATTGGCATTCGGTGAAATCCCAATCGACAAATCAGGATATTGCGCAATATCAATATCATCCACTACCGCAGCGCCGTGCAAGCCACGGTATAACAATAAATCACTGTCAGGATCCATACGCTCCCACGGCGTAAAGGTACCAACCGCTTGCCCGTACTTGGCGGCTTGCCCCGATGTGTGCAAATAGTGGCGGTATAACCCTCTGCCCACGGCGGCATACTCGAAAAACAGGCTTTCCAACTTATCCAGATGATTGCCTTCGGGACCAAAATGCCCTAAAACACGCCCCTCCTCCTGCGCTTTACGCACTTCATCGCGCATTGTCGTGCGGTCATAACGCCGAAAAGCGCTGCCGTCGATATACACAGCCTTGACCCGTTCACGGTAAAAAATCCGCCCTAATGCCTGAATAACCGACACAGAACCGGACTCCATCGCACCGGTAAGCGCTACAATCGGGTGTTTTGCTGACATGAAACCTCCTTCCTAAAACGTTGTGGAGTAGAGCATAACACCACCCCATTCCGTTGGGATAGTTACCCAAGCAGCAGGGAAATCCACCGGAAGCCGTATCAACTAAAAATCAAAAATTGTCAGCTAAACCCGCTTCATCCTTGACGAATAGGATCTCAGCCACTTTGCCTGCTTCCAGCTTTACCACCGTGACATGGTTTTTCTGACGTGGCATGAATGCAGCTTCTTGCGCATCATACGCCAGCAAAATGTCATAGGGGCGTTCCTGCATTTTCGGAATCGCGAACATTTTAGTGATCATACTCGGCATCCCGCTAATATCCGCGAGGAAATAAGCCTTCTTACTGGTCAAAAACGTTTTGTCTTGCTTGAGTAAATACTCATTCACCAAGTCAGAAGCCGGTTTTTCAATGGTAAACAACAAGGTTTGCGCATCCGCTGCGACAGTGATCGGCTTGTCGTGCTGATTTTTCCAAGTAATCGCAGGCAAGGCATCACCAACTTTGAGTTCAGCCGCCCATACACTGGCATTCAAACCAAAACATAACAGGGTCAATAACACGAGTTTCTTCAACATAAATCGCTCCCAATCATCAGGAGTTAGTGGTCATGGTGTTCATGCCCGCCATCCAGACTCCACTGGTATTGCAGCATGAACTGGTCAAAGGTTTTGTTAACGGCTTCGCTACGCCCATCGTCATTGGTATCTTCACCAATATCAACGTTGTTGTGCGCTGCTTCTAAACGAACTTGATGCTGCTTGGCAGGCTGCCAAGTCACTGCAACTGTATTGCGCTTCATATCGTTGAAATAGCTGGTTTGCGTCGGGAAAGGCGGTGCACTAGGGCGACGTGCCTCATGTGTACCACCGACCCGTTCATGACGCAAACCTACCTGCCATTTTGCAGCGATTCAGAGCCTAGCCCTTTGATTCACGGATCAATGAGTTAAAG
>CAYNNA010000122.1:0-7391 GCA_964398375.1 uncultured Thiothrix sp. | reverse complement strand
CCAATATGGGGCGTATGTTTGTGCGTAATTCACATTATATTAAATCAGCACCCCATTACAATGCCATAAGTCGTTGTTATAATTGCGGATAGTCCGCACCCGAATAATATTGAAATCAATAAATTTTCTTCATTCATCAATGGCTGGCGAACAACAAATAACCACAATCCAATAAAAGCGGATAAGAATAATAGTAATAGATAACCTTCTTTTTTTGTAATTTGTGCGGTTTTTCTTAGCCAATATTGATCTAATAATTTAACTCCTTCATTTATCGATATTTCAGATCTTAGCAGAAGTAAGGGGATGGAGACTGCGCTGATGAGTAGCCACCATTGATGCTCGAAGTGGAAGGCAAGCCAGCCGTACAAGCCGAGGGCGCAGAAGGTTTCGAGTACGGACAGCACCGAGATTTGCCCCGCTGCAATCGAAGCGTCGGTGGAGTGCCAGACCCAGCCACGAGCAGGCTTACGCAGTGAGGATGACTCCTCCGCCATTTCACCATTGATCTGTGTCAGTGTGAACGGGGTATCATCACTCCAACGACACAACACCTGTTGCGGTAAGTTATGGCGTTGTTGCTCAAGTTCGTTGATGAAATGTTTTACCTGAACCTCCTTACAATCTGCACTGGGAGTCAATGCCTTGCACAGTATCTCCGTCAGCAAGCTATTCCCATCCGCTCTAGCCAGTGCTTCACCCTCCGCGTGTGAAGCCGCCACCACACAAAAACCCCTTTCGCCCAGATCAGTAAACTTCAACACCTCACCACTGTGGCAACAGTCTAACCAGATGCAAACATTCTTCACCGCACTCGTTTTTACTAACTCCACCAGCCAGGGTATAGCGATTGCCAAACGCTCATCGCTAGTGGACAGATAGACCACTTGTCCACGCTCACTGACCCCATGCCCAGAAAAATAGAATACCGCCAAATCGACCTCTTCGTCGGTGGATGGGGATGGACTCAACACTTCGCCTAACATGTCTTGCAAGTCGTGCGCATAGACTTTGCCAGAACTGCACACCTTTCCATCCGCTAATGGCAAGGGATACAGCATGTTAAAACCGCCGTATTCGGATAGCACGTCGTAAACCCGTTGGGCATCATTGACGGGCGCGGAAAGACTATCCAATCCGGTAAGGGATTTGTCATACTGGCTGACACCAACAATCAGGGCGATACGGCGCGGCATAAGCGGGTTCTCTGTAGCAGCAAACGCCCCTATGGTAGTATGAAAACTCCACAATCACCAAAGGTATCAACAATGGCAACCCTCAAGGCAATGGAACTGGAAAACGGGCAATGGGTATACGTGCAGGTCAATGAAAACATCAGCTTTGCCGATGCCCCAGCCGACACGCAGCCCGTCACACGCGGCGGCGGTTTTGAACGCAAAGGCGACACCACCAGAGGTTTGGCAACTCAAGCCCACAAAGCCGTAGACAAACTCGGCGACGTAATCCGCGCCATGTCCGACACCGCCGCCAAAGCCCTGCAAGATTCCGCCTTCGGCAATGTGGACAAAGTAACGCTGGAGTTTGGCATCACGCTCGGCGGGGAAGCAGGCATCCCCTTTATCACCAGCGGCAAAGCCGAAGGCTCAGTCAATGTGACCGTGGAGTTTTCCCCCAAGAAAATCACATAATTATGAAGATTGAACAACTGAAAACACGCCTAGGCAAAGACCGTCCCATGACCACCATCACGCTCCGAATGCCCAATGATGTGCTGGAAGACCTAAAACGTATTGCCCCGGTATTGGGCTTCAACGGCTATCAGGGGTTACTGAAAGCGTATGTGGGGCAAGGTTTGCGGCGTGACCTTGAGCGGCTGGATAATGACGCGGTAACGGCTTTGGTGTCTAGCCTGAAACGGCACGGTGTGAGCGAAGCGGTGATTACCGAAGCACTCAACGAAGCTGTGCATGGGTAGTCTCAAGGCAATAAATCCCCCACCTTCGGAAGCCATCACCCCGCCGCCTTATGGGCGGCTTTCGGTTTTCTACTTCGCCTATTTTGCGGCGCTCGGTGTGTTTGTGCCGTATTGGACGGTGTACCTGAAAAACATTGCGGGATTTTCCCCGGCGCAAATCGGTGAGTTGATGGCGGTGTTTATGGCAACCAAGATTGTTGCGCCGTTTCTGTGGGGCTGGTTGGCAGATCATACCGGGGAACGCTTGCGGATTATTCGCTTGGCGAGTTTCCTGTCAGTCGTGTGTTTCACCGGGGTGTATTGGCAACACAGTTTCGGTTGGATGGCAGTGGTCATGGCGAGTTTTGGGTTTTTCTGGAACGCATCGTTGCCGCAATTCGAGGCATTGACCCTGAACCATTTGGGCAGTGATATTCAGCGTTACAGCCAGATTCGTTTGTGGGGTTCGGTGGGTTTCATTGTGATGGTGGCAAGTTTACCGTCCGTGTTGACAGGGAATCAGGTGGCGCTGGTGGTGGATGCGCTATTGCTGCTATTCATCGGCATTTGGTTGGCAACCTGGTTGGTGCAGGATAAGCCACACGCGGCGCATACTTTGCCTACCAGTCGGTTGCGGGAAGTGTTGCGGCATCCGGCGGTGTGGGTATTGTTGTTGGCGTGTGCGTTGCAGCAGGCGAGTCATGGGGCTTATTACACGTTTTTCAGCATTTATTTGGAAGATCACGGCTATTCGCGCCAGTTTACCGGCTGGATGTGGGCATTGGGCGTGCTGGCGGAAGTCGGCTTGTTTATGGTCATGCATCGGCTGATTGGGCGGTTCGGGGCAAGCCGTTTGTTTGTGCTGGCATTATTGCTGACGGCGTGGCGCTGGGTGGTGTTGGGAACTTGGGCGGATAATGTGGTGGTGCTGATGGTATCGCAGTTGTTTCATGCGGCAACCTATGGCTTGTTTCATGCAGCGGCGATTCATTTGGTGCACCATCAATTTCCGGGAAAATTACAGGGCAGGGGGCAAGCCTTGTATTCTGGGCTAAGCTATGGGTTAGGTGGCGCAATGGGCAGTTTGCTCAGTGGTTATGCGTGGGAATATTGGGGCGCAGTACCAACCTTTTACGCAGCAGCAGGCATTGCGGCACTCAGTTGGTTATTGGCATTGATTTATGTGCGGGAGGAAACCCATGTCACTCACTGAATCGTTTGAACCGCTTGATCCCTTTGAACCGTTACGTGCCAGTGAAATTCGCCGTCGGCTCAGTACCGGGGTGCTGTGGTCATTGGAGGAAATTCACGTTTTTCCTGAATTGGAATCCACTAATGCTTGGGCATTGCAGCACGGTGTTTGTGGGGATGTGTGCCTGGCAGATCAGCAAACAGCCGGTCGCGGTCGCCGTGGACGTGAATGGCAATCTCCTGCTGGGATGAATGTGTATCTATCCGTGCGCTGGTGTTTCAAACCCGTGCCGGAATATTTGCCGCTGTTGAGTTTGGTCACTGGGTTGGCAGTGGCAGAGGTGCTCGAAGATTGTGCAATTCACGGGCACGGTCTGAAATGGCCGAACGATGTGTATTATGATGGCAAAAAGTTGGGTGGTATTTTGCTGGAGGCGGTCGGTTCGTTGGAAGATGTGGTGATCGGCATTGGTTTGAATGTGAATATGTTGCCGGAATCCGGTGCGGCTATCGACCAGCCGTGGACAAGCTTGCAGCAGATTCGTGGCGAGCCAGTGGAGCGCCATGCCTTGATTGCGGCAATCTTGCAGCGTTTGATTCCACGTTTGAAAGCGTTTCCCCGTTTGGATATGGCGCAATTTCAGCACGATTGGCAGCGCCGTGATTGTTTGCAAGGGTGCGAGGTGTTGGTGCAAAGTGGCACGGAAACCTTGCAAGGGCTTGCGTCAGGTATTGATAATCGCGGACAATTAAAAATCACTTTATATGATGGATCAATAAAAAATCTATCGTCGGCGGATGTTTCGGTGCGATTGGGAATGTAATGGTCATGGTATTGCTGGTAGATGCAGGTAATTCACGCCTGAAATGGTCAGAGCTGGATGCGAACGGAAACGTTTCTGCGCAGCAAGCGCTGGCTTATGGCGAGCGTCCGGCGTTGGCAGCGTTTTTGGATTTGCTGGATGCCTATCCTGCTGTGGGGCATATCACCTTGGTGCATGTGTTGACGCATTTATTTGCAGAGAGCGTGCAGGAGGCGTGTGCACAGCGTGGTATTCATCTGCACAGTGTGCGTTCTGTAGCGCGTGCGTATGGTATTCGCAATGGCTATCAGCAACCGGCGGCTTTGGGAGCAGACCGGTTTGTCGGTTTGGTGGCAGCACAGCACTTAGCGGCAGGTAAAGCCAGTATCGTGATTGACTGCGGCACAGCGATTACGGTGGATGCGCTGGAATGTGACGGGCGGCATTTGGGTGGTTTGATTTTACCCGGTTTGCAATTGTCGGCAGACGCACTGATTGCACGGGCGCAAGGCAGGCTGTCGTTGTCGTTTGAACAACCGGCTATTGTGGCGGACAGTACTGGCAGGGCGATTGGCAGTGGCTGTCTGTTTGGGGTGATCGGGGCGATTGAAGGCATTTGTGCGCGGATGCAGCAAACCTTGTCTTCCCCAGTGGTGCGGATTTTGACGGGTGGTGATGCTGAATATTTGCGCTCATGGTTGTATGGAGATTATCTATTGCATCCCGATTTGCTGATGCAGGGCTTGGCTTATATCACGGAGCAGGAAGCATGTACCAGTTGTTGATTGTGCTGTTATTGATGAACGCATCTGTGTTCGCTTGGAATGTGGTGTTAGCGCCGGAGGTGCAGGAGTCCCGCCCTGCACTGGTTGAGCCGACAATCCCCGCGCTGGAATTGCGTCAAGATGTTGATGATGTCGTGTACAGCAGCACTAATGTAGGCACGCAAAGCAGTTGTTACAGCATAGGCCCTTATAATAGCGAAAAAGCGGCGCAATTGGTGGCAGGTAAAGTACGCGGTTTTGGTTTAGCCGTTTCGATACGTAAGCTGCACAGTATGCAGACCCTGAATTTTTTCGTGTATATCCCACCCGCGAGTGATTATGGGCAAGCGGAGCAGATGGCACGGGATATTGCCAAAAACGATGTGCGCGATGTGCAAATTATCACGCAAGGGCCGTATCAAAATGCTATTTCGCTCGGATCTTTCAATAATTTAAATAAGGCGAAACGCCACGCTGAATACATCCGTTATTTGGGGTATGACGCGCAATACACCGAACAGCAAGCCTCTCTCGATGTTTTCTGGGTGGATTATGACGAGCCATTCGGCACGAATGCCCCGGTGCAGGTATGGAGTGCCGCTGTCGATGTGACTTCTGAAGTACAACGCATCCCGCGAGCTTGCCGTTAACCTGCCGTTCTGGTGGGTTTTGTCTGTGAAATTCGACCAAATATTACGATCATCCCCCCTCACTTGACAAACTTGTCCTATATAAATGCTTTGGATGGTTCTGAGTCCTTGGTGTGAGTGGGGTGAGTGATGGTTAGAGTTGAAGTGCCGCAATATGCTATGTGGCAACGTTCCTTGTTTTGGTTGGGGTGGCTGTCATTATTAATACCGGGTTATTTCATTAGCTACGGGTTTGCATTAGTGGGTTCACTGGTATTAAGCGGTTATAACGAAACCGTGGATTTAGTGCTGGTGTTGATCATGGGTACGGCACTGCTTGAGCTGTTGCTGATTGCGATTTACACCTTGACGCGCTTTTGGTTTCAGGAAACCTCTTTTGGACGTTTGGTCTTGTGGTTAGTGTTGGGTGCGGCGGGAATTCCGCTGGCAGCTTTGCTGGGGTGCGTCTATGCTTATGCGAAACTGGTGTTGTCGATGTAAGCCGAGTGGATTTGGGAGAAGATGTGATGCGATACGTGTTAGCGGTGGCAGTTGCGGTAATGTTTGCTTTGCCGGTGCAAGCGAAAACAGCTCAGAATACGATTGACCTGACCACGGAAAGTTGTTTGAACACTAACGATTCCACAGCCGGGATGTTGGAATGTTTTAGCCGTGCTGAGAAGGAGTGGGATACGGAACTCAACCGCGTCTACAAAGCCCTGCAAAGTGAACTCAAACCAACGGCACAAGATGCTCTCAAACAAGCACAACGCGCATGGATTGCACAGCGTGATAAAGAATTCGAGCTAATCAATGCGATTCACAAGCAAATGGACGGCACGATGTGGATTGCGGTGATGGCAGGTAAACGTGCGGATGTGGTGAAAACACGGGTGTTAGCTTTGCAAGATTATCTGGATTTGCTGACCGAAGGGGCGCAATAAGCGTTACAACCATCTGCGCCATTTGAATGCCGCGAGCATTCCGATGGCAAGCGCCAGCATAATTCCCCAGATGATAAAATAGCCATACTCCCACGCTAACTCTGGCATCACTTGGAAATTCATGCCGTAAACGCCGACGATGAAGGTCAGGGGGATGAAAATCGTCCCGACCACGGTGAGTACGCGCATAATGTCATTCATCCTGTTACTCAGGCTAGACAGGTAAATATCCAACATGCCGCTGAGCATTTCGCGGTAGGTTTCGATTAAGTCGATGATTTGTAACGCGTGGTCGTAACAGTCGCCGAAATACGGGCGCATCGTGGCATTCACTAATTCTGCATCGTGTTGAATCAGGCGGCTAATGACTTCGCGTTGCGGCCATAAGGCACGGCGCAGCAACAAGAGGTCACGCTTGAGTTGGTGTAGGGTGTTGAGTATGGCTTGATCCGGGTTTTCTAATAGTTGATCTTCCAGCGCTTCAATTTGCTCCCCAATGTCTTCTAACAATGGGAACGCGGAGTCGATCACCACGTCCACCAGTGCGTACAGCAAGTAATCCACGCCACGGGCACGAATGCGCCCAAAACCTTGCCGTAAGCGTTGACGTATCGGCTCAAAAGCTGCCCCGTCGCCACTGCAAAAACTCAGCAAATGCCCATTGCCGATGAACACGCTGACTTGTTCCAACACAATGTCATCCTCAATCAGGTGGGGCAGGTTGAGGATTATAAAAGCGTGTTGTTCGTGGAAGTCGATTTTGGGGCGTTGCCCGCTATTGAGAATGTCTTCCAGTGCCAAGGGGTGTAGCCCAAAGGTTTCCCCCAGTTCACGGATAGCAATCGGGTCATTCACGCCAGTGACATCCAGCCAATCGACTAGGGTATTTTGCTGCGCGTGTTGGCATTGCTGTGCTGTGGGGAAGGGGGTTTCGCTGAAATTTTCACCGTCGTATTCAAACAGGCGGATGTGGGTGATGTCGCTGGTGCTGTGCCGGGTCAGCGTACCGGGCGGTGTGCCGGGTGGGTGATAGCGTTTGCCGAAGGTTTCCATGAGTCTCCCAATGTTTAATGATGGTCTAAGCTGCTACGGAACTGTTCCGAAATAATTTCCCTCTTTTCTGCTAACAGAGAATGGGGGAATAT
>CAYNNA010000121.1:0-7411 GCA_964398375.1 uncultured Thiothrix sp. | reverse complement strand
GACCCAGCAGCACGTTGTTAATCAACGCAATGAGTATTCATTTAAAACGTATAGGCGTTGTTCTTGGGTACGTGATGAAACCCGGTTGATTTATATTGAAGTCAGAAATGGTATCGAAATCTCCATTAGTTTGAGTGATGTTAGCCCTGATATTTCGCCCCCGAAGAATGCTGTCTAAAGCAAATAGCCGTGGTTCAGGCAGATTTAGCCTAAGTACGATACAATGTAGGCAATTCTATGTGTGGATTTAATTACATCATTCATGTCAGTTTCAGCCGAACCTATTGCCTGCCAGGAATGTGGTCAGTTGCACCGTTATCGCCCGGTCGCGTCGGGTAAAACCGCGAATTGTAGCCGTTGTGGGGCGGTGTTATACCGCAGTCGCCCGAATATGCTGGATTCGGTGTTAGCGCTGACCTTAGCAGGGCTGACGTTGTTTGTATTGACCAATATGTTTCCGTTACTGGGTTTACGCGCACAGGGGGCAGAACAGGAGTTGCATTTGCTGGGGGCTAGCCTAGCGTTTTGGGATCAGGGCTACCCTATTTTGGCAGGGCTGATTATTCTCAATATTATCGTTTTCCCCTTATTTGAATTGCTGACGCTCTTGGTGGTGGTGTTGACTATTCGCTACCGCTGGCGCTCGAACATGGCGATTTTTTTGTTCCGTTGGATGCGTGAACTTAAACCGTGGGGAATGCTGGAAGTTTTTATGTTAGGGGTGCTGGTCGCAGTGGTGAAATTGGGTGATCTGGCTACTCTGATTGTGGGTGCGGCTTTCTGGTCATTTGCGGGTCTGATCCTGACGATGGCGGCAGCCACGGCATTACTAGACCCGTTTAGCGTCTGGCGGGCGCTGGAGAACAAGCATGACTGAGCACGGGGCTTTGCTGCAATGCCGAGTTTGTAGCCATTTGAGTCATCCGCCTCGGCAATTGAAGCGCTTCGAGGTCATGCATTGCCCGCGTTGTGGGGCGCGGGTGAAGTTTGCACAGCAGTCCAATAGCGTGGAAGTCACTTGGGCGTTGCTGATTGCTGCTGCCATTTTATATATTCCGGCGAATATGTTGCCGATTATGAGCGTGTATATGCTGGGAGCAGGGCAGCCCGATACCATTATTACGGGCGTCTACCATTTGCTAGAAGCCGGGCAATGGCCGTTGGCATTGATTGTATTTGTGGCGAGTATTGTGGTGCCTTTGTTGAAATTGTTTACCTTAAGTTTTTTGTTGATCAGTATTCAGCGGCGTTCACGCTGGCGGCAATATGATCGGATGCGCTTGTATCGTATCACCGAATACGTGGGGCGCTGGTCAATGGTGGATGTGTTTGTGATTGCGATTTTGGTGGGGCTGGTACAATTTGGCAATTTAGCGCGGGTTGATGCTAATCTGGGCAGTTTGTCATTTGCGGCGGTGGTGGTGTTAACCATGTTTGCCGCCCGGACGTTGGATGAGCACTTGATCTGGGATATTACCCGGCAAGAGGAACAGCAGAATGCAAAATAATAAAGGACTTGATGATGATCTGCCGAATGTGGATGTGCGTGAACAGCGCTGGCCTTCGCCGGTATGGTTAATTCCGTTGGCGGCATTATTGATTGGTTTCTGGTTATTGTTTCAGGCGTGGTATCAGCGTGGTCCGATTGTAACGGTACAATTTTCCAGTGCAGAAGGTATTGAGCCGGGCAAAACCGAAGTGCGTTACAAAGCGGTAACGGTTGGCAAAGTCAAAAAGCTCAAGTTGGATAATGAGCTAAAACACATTGAAGCCGTTATCGAATTAAATAAAGAAATCGGGCGGCATCTGGGCAGTGATGCCAGTTTTTGGGTAGTACGCCCACGTGTGAACCGTTCAGGGGTATCCGGCTTGGGAACATTATTTTCTGGCTCCTATATTGGCATGGATCCGGGAACGGATAACGATGATCAGAGTTTTTATAAAGGTGCGGAACGCCCGCCTGTTATTACACCCGCCGAAGACGGTAAGCGTTTTTTCTTAATATCGGATTCTTTAGGTTCAATGGACGTGGGAGCGCCAGTCTTTTACAAACAATTGCAGGTTGGCGAGGTGATCGACTACGAATTGCTGGATAATCAGGATCGCGTGCAATTGGAACTGTTTATTCGTGCGCCTTATTTTCGCTATGTGCATGAAAATACTCGCTTCTGGAATGCCAGCGGGGTGGAACTTAATATGAATTCAACGGGCGCAGAATTCCGCATGGAATCGTTGATTTCCGTACTTATTGGAGGCGTTGCATTTGAAACGCCTGCTGGAGCCGCCGGTGGTGACGTCAGTAAACAGGGGGATACCTTTGTGTTACATCGTAATTACGCTGATTCGCAGAAAAAGCAATACGCGACTAGATTGTATTACGTCATGTACTTTGATGGTTCTGTGCGGGGTATGGGTGTGGGTTCAGATGTAGAGTTTCAGGGAATTCCCGTTGGTAAAATTGAAAACATAGGCATGAAAATGGATAGGGATTCATTGGCAGTGCGCGTGCCGGTATTGGTGTATATTCAACCTCAATATTTCGATGAATCTTTCACTAAGGAAACCGGTGAAATCGCCATGCGTCAATTAGTGGAAAAAGGTTTGCGTGCTAAGCTGGATACCGTGAGTTTTCTAACTGGGCAGAAAGTGATTACGCTCAGTATGGAAAAGGATGCACCACCGGCAACCATTAAGACGACACAGTTTTACAGTGAATTTCCCACCACCGGAACAGCGTTTGAAGAATTACCTTTCTTAGCTGCTGATATTATGCAAAGCCTTGATGAAACCTTGGCTGGCATTAATAAATTGGTGAATAGCGGTAAGCTAGATAAAACCGTGGATAATCTCAATCAGGTATTATCCGAGGCGGAACAGGCGGTAAAAGCCGCTAAGGAAACGCTTAAAACCGTGGATAAAAATACCTTGCCCAGTGTCACCAGTGATGTCAGTAAAATCAGTCAGGATTTGAGTAATACCATGCAAAAAATTCAAGGCTCGATGGCGCAGATTGACCGTTTGACGGCAAAAAACTCCCCGACCCAACACCAGTTGCAAGAGATGTTGGAGGAAGTGACCGCTGCTTCCCGCGCCTTACGCAGTTTGACTGAAACGTTACAACGCCAGCCCAGTTCACTGCTGCGCGGTAAGCAGGGGGAATGATGGCAGCACTGGAGTCTTTATCGTTAAATAATCGTTAAATTCGTGATTGCTCGAATCGATGTGGCGAGCGGCGAGTGCCTGAAAACCAGTTACCACTTGCCTCAGGGTAATGCTGCGACGCTAGATGAGAAAACTGGGCGGATTATTTATGGCTCGGCGGATGCGTGGCGTTGGCTGCGTTACCGTGAAGTGCTGCCATCGGGCGAAACCATTTTGCACCCGGCAGAGATTTTCGGCGCATTGCCGGGGTCGGAGTAACACCTTCCCTACGTTGTTGTATAATGCTAAACAGAGGTACAAATCCATGCAATTGACATTAGACATACCTGACCATTGCCTGCCTGCCCAGCAAGACACCGTGTCACTGGCACAACAGGCAAAACTTTACACAGCACTACTGTTGTTTCAATCCGGGCAATTGTCACGCGGTGCAGCCTGCGAATTTGCAGGGGTGGACATCTACACGTTTTTTTCTGCCTGTAAAAAGTACAACATCCCCGTTATCAATACCGATGAAGATGATATAGAAGCAGATGTGATGCGCTTCAACAGGCTGCACCCTGCATGATTGTTATTGCGGACTCATCCCCATTGGTCGCTTTGTCGGCTTGCGGTTGTTTGCCTTTATTGGAGCAACTGTTCACTCAAGTGCGTGTTCCCAAAGCCGTGTTCCATGAGGTCAGCGTACCCGGCAAACCAGAAGCACATCATTTGGCTGCTTATTTGCAGGGCAGGGTTTTAGAGGCATCCTTGGAGAGCTTCCCCATTTATCCAACGGCAGGCTTGGGGATTGGTGAACGTGAAGCAATGGCGCTGTACTTGAGTCTGTCAGCCGATCTACTGTTGGTGGATGACCGTCGTGCTAAAAAAGTAGCTTACTCCAATGGCTTGGAAGTTATGGGCAGCGTTGGCGTGTTGTTGCTTGCTAAACAGCGGGGTTTACTTGCTTGTGTAAAACCTTCGTTGGATATTTTGGCAGCGTCTGAAATCCACTTGGGCGAAAACATCATCTTACGAGCCTTACAACAAGCCGGTGAAATTTGATCTTCCTCCCCCTCGCCCGCTTGGCGGGAGAGGGGGGTGAGGGTCTTCTACTTCTTCTCCCACGTATCCTTCAATCCGATCACCCGGTTAAACACCGGCTTTTCTGGTGTCGAATACTTGGAATCCAACACAAAATACCCCTCGCGCTCAAACTGATAACGGTCTTCCGGCGTCGCTTTCGCCAGCCCGATTTCGCCCTTGCAGCCGTTGAGGATTTCCAAACTGTGCGGGTTCATGAATTCCAGAAAGTTTTTACCACCCGCATCCGGGGCAGGGTCGCTGAACAGCCGGTCATACAAACGCACTTCGCAATCCACGTTATCACGCGCTGACACCCAATGAATTACGCCCTTGGCTTTCACGCCATCTGCGGGATCTTTGCCAACCGTGTCTTCGATCACCCGCGCCCGAACCTCAATAATGTTGCCGTCTGCATCCTTCACCGCCTCATCCGCCTCAATCACGTAGCTATTGCGCAAGCGTACCCGTTTGCCCAGCACCAAACGCTTGTACTGCTTGTTGGCTTCTTCGCGGAAATCGTCTTGATCAATCAGGATGTCGCGGCAGAATGGCATGGCACGCGTTCCCATTGCCTCATTTTGCGGGTGCACGGGCGCCGTCATGGTTTCCACTTGGTCATCAGGATAGTTGGTCAAGGTGACTTTGAGCGGGCGCAACACGCACATGGCACGCGGAGAAATGTTATTCAAGTCTTCGCGAATGGCGAATTCCAACATGCCAAGGTCAACCACGCCTTCCACTTTGGTCACGCCTGCCATTTCGCAGAAGTCGTTGATCGCTTTGGGGGTGAAACCCCGACGGCGCAACCCCGAAACGGTCGGCATACGCGGGTCGTTCCAGCCGTCAACGTGCTTTTCATCGACCAATTGCTTGAGCTTGCGCTTGCTGGTGACGGTGTAATTGATATTGAGGCGCGAGAATTCGTACTGGTGCGGTTGCGCAGGCACGGGAATATTGTCGATAAACCACTCATACAGCGGGCGATGCACTTCAAATTCCAGCGTACATACCGAATGCGAAATGCCTTCAATCGCATCACTTTGCCCGTGTGCGTAGTCATATGACGGGTAAATGCACCATTTATCACCGGTTTGATGATGCGTGGCGCGTTTAATGCGGTAAATCACGGGGTCACGCAAATTGATATTGGAGGAAGCCATGTCAATTTTTACGCGCAAGGTGCGACTGCCATCAGGAAATTCACCGGCTCGCATCCGTTCAAACAAATCCAGATTTTCTTCGATAGAACGGGTACGGAACGGGCTTTCTTTACCCGCTTCGGTCAACGTGCCACGGTATGCCCGCATTTCCTCAGCGGTCAAATCACACACAAACGCTTTACCCGCTTTAATCAGGTAAACCGCCCAGTCGTAGAGTTGGTCGAAATAGTCGGAGGCGTAATGTACCTCGCCATCCCACTGATAACCCAGCCATTGTACGTCGGCTTTGATGGATTCGACGTATTCCTCGTCTTCTTTTTCGGGGTTGGTGTCATCCATGCGCAGGTTGCACTTGCCGCCGAATTTCTGTGCTAAACCAAAGTTCAGCCAAATGGATTTGGCGTGACCAATGTGCAAATAGCCGTTAGGTTCGGGGGGGAAGCGGGTGCGCACGCTGGTGACTTTACCGCTTTCGAGGTCTTCTTTAACGATACGCTCAATAAAATTGAGGGGTTTGCTGGTTTCTTCGCTCATGGGGGTAGTTCTTGTCAATTATTGCAATGCAGGAATTAGACTATTAAGCACCGCCGTTGTCCAGTGCGGTGCTTAGCCATTTGCGTTGGGGGCTTAATGCCCCGGTTTGCAGATGTCGTGACGCAATATTGCACGTAGCGTCAGCGTCACCAGCAACGCTACCAACATGCTCAGCACTAGCAGCAAACCGCTGGCAATCCACAGATACGTCGCTGCCTGCGACTGTTCATACATAACAAAGCTGGCAATGGTAATCGCCGCTAGTGGGAACGAATACGCCCACCAAGGCATTCCAAACGTCAATTTCGCAAAACGCCCAATTTGGCTAAACAACAAAATGGTCAGGAATAACCCAAAGAAATACAGCACCCGTGCGAACGCATCCAGCTCATTTTCCAAGCGCATGTAGGCAATAAATCCCACCGCTGGCGGCGCAATCAAAATGAACAAACTTGGCAATAAAAACGCATCAATCGCCTGATGAAACATCATGCGGTTAAACACCAGCGTCATTAAAATCAGCCAGAAAAACATGCCGACGCTAAAGAAAAACCACGACACATCCACAAAACCGAGTGGCACGCCAACCACCGGCACTAACACATTCCCTACCGCAGGAATAAACCACGCTGGGTTGATGTGCTGAATCTGGAAATGTTCGTGGTGCATCCACTTATTAATCACATACAGCGTAAACGCCAGATGCAATAAGGTTCCCGCTACCCAGACGGGCAGGGCAAGTTCAGCATTCACCCCATACAAAGCGGTCGCAATCAGTAACAAACTGATCGAAATGGTCGGGAAAAAACTGAGCTTGACCGGGTGCGCCAACTCCTGCGCCACACTTTGCGGGTAACGCCATGCCTTGCTCACATACAGCAGGAATAACAGCGCGAAGACACCGACAGTCACTGCCAGCATTCCGACGTTGATACCTAAATCGCGGTGAAAGACGTGCTGGGCTTTTTCCCACGCAATCGTTAAACCGGATAAGCCCATCACCACCGAAAAGAACGAGATGGGTAAAAAGGCTAAGCGCCCGTGTGGTGCAGGAGTGTGTTGCATCATGCCAATCCTTTAGTCGTTGATGACCAATGCTTTTGCCCATGCTTCCATCGCGTTATTGGCGAGCGGCATGGGTGCTTCCATAAAGCTGATCACGAAAGAATCCGCTTTTTCAGCAATGCCGATAGCGCGGGGGCGTACTGCCAGCACTTGCGGGTTCGGCAGGTGCGTACCGAAGCAGAACACCACATTTTTAGCCGCGATAATGTCGGGGGCAATTTCGCCTTGTGGCAGGGCTTTGGTATGCGCGTAGTGGTCGAAAACCGCGATGAATTGTGCCACCGGGTGTTCGGCGATTTTTGCTAAGAAATAGTCAACAATGCCGTCTACGGTACGGTGGGCAATTTCATTTTTGCCGACTTCCATCGTGAACACGGGGTACTTGTCTTGCAGCATTATTTGTTTCATGGGGATTCCTTCTAAAG
>CAYNNA010000120.1:0-7642 GCA_964398375.1 uncultured Thiothrix sp. | reverse complement strand
TAAGTTTGTAAGCATCCAACCGGTTGAAGGTTGCTCCGCTTAAAAACTGCCGTCTTAGGACGATTTGCGTAAAAGCCCCGCCTGTCGGGGCTTTTCGCGTATATGGGCAGTATCGCCCAAGAGTAGAAACACTATGCAGTTTGTTGATGAAGTAGTAATCCGCGTCAAAGCGGGTGATGGTGGCAATGGTTGCGTGAGCTTCCGCCGCGAAAAGTACATTGAATTTGGTGGTCCCAACGGTGGTGATGGTGGCGACGGTGGCGATGTGTATCTGGTTGCCGAACGCAACTTGAATACGCTGATTGATTTCCGTCATCAACGCTATTATGAAGCGCAGCGTGGTGAAAACGGTTCAGGTAACAACATGACCGGTCGACGCGGCGATGATATTGAAGTCAGCGTTCCGGTCGGCACGGTGGCTTACGATGCAGAAACCGGCGAAATGATCGGCGATTTGATCGAACCCGGTCAACGCTTGCTGGTGGCAAAAGGTGGCTGGCATGGCTTGGGTAACTTGCGTTACAAAAGTTCGGTAAACCGTGCGCCGCGTCAGTCTAAGCCGGGTACGCCGGGTGAATTGCGCGTCTTGCGCATGGAGCTGAAATTGTTGGCGGATGTGGGGTTGTTAGGTTTGCCAAATGCGGGCAAGTCGACCTTGATCAGCGCGGTGTCGTCGGCGCGTCCGAAAGTCGCGGATTACCCGTTTACCACGCTGTACCCAAATTTGGGTGTGGTCAGTGTAGGGGTGACGCAAAGTTTCGTGATGGCGGATATTCCCGGTTTGATCGAAGGGGCAGCGGAAGGCGCGGGTTTGGGCATCCAATTCCTGCGGCATTTAGCACGCACCAGTTTATTATTGCATGTGGTTGATGTTGCGCCATTGGCGGAGGAAAATGAACCCGTGCGAGCGGTGCGTACCATCGAAAGCGAGCTGGAACAGTACAGCGAGGAGCTGGCGAATTACCCGCGTTGGTTGGTTTTGAATAAGATCGACTTGTTGTCGCCGGAAGAACGCGCTGCCCGCTGTCAGGAAATTGTGGATGCACTCGGTTGGACGGGGCGCGTTTTCCATGTTTCCGCCGCGACGGGTGCTGGCACGCAAGACCTGTGTTTCCACATTATGCAGTATTTGGACGAACATGCAGACCACTCGAACTGAATTCATGCCCAAGACCCAGCGGTGGGTCATTAAAATTGGCAGCGCGTTGCTAACCCGCGATGGCGCAGGCTTAGACCGTGAAGCGTTGGCGGATTGGGCGGGGCAAATGGCTCGCCTGCATCAGTCCGGTGTGGAAATCGTGTTGGTGTCTTCTGGCGCAGTCGCCGAAGGCATGAGCCGCATGGGTTGGAAAACCAAGCCCAAAGCCTTGTTTGAAAAGCAGGCGGCGGCAGCGATTGGGCAAATGAGCCTGATTCATGCCTACGAGATGGTGTTCCAGCAACACGGTTTCCATGCCGCACAAGTGCTACTTACCCATGACGATTTGGCGAATCGCCGTCGTTACCTCAATGCGCGTAGTACCCTGACGACCTTGATCGACCTCAAGGTGATTCCGGTCATCAATGAGAATGACACCGTGGCGTTTGAGGAAATTCGCCTCGGTGATAATGACACGCTGGGCGCGATGGTGGCGAATTTGGTGGAGGCGGATGTGCTGGTGATTCTCACCGACCAGTCCGGCTTGTATGACAAAGACCCGCGTAAGTTTGCGGATGCGCAGATGATTGTTGAGGGGCGGGCGAATAACCCCGATTACGTGGAATTTGCCGGTGGGGCGGGCACGTTAATTGGCAGTGGTGGAATGCGTACCAAGGTCATTGCCGCGCAACGGGCGGCGCGTTCGGGCTGTGCCACCGTGATTGCTTCCGGGCGGGAACCGCTGGTATTAGAGCGGCTGCGCACGGGTGAATTGTTAGGCACGTTGTTATTGCCGGATGCAGCACCGCTTGCGGCACGTAAGCAGTGGATTGCGGGGCAATTGGCAGCAAAAGGCACATTATGGCTCGACGCTGGCGCGGCAGAAGCTGTTCTTAAGACCGGAAAAAGCCTGTTGCCCGTGGGGGTGACGCGGGTGGAAGGCGTGTTTGATCGGGGTGAGGTGGTGAGTTGTGTCAGTGAAGATGGGCGTTTGATCGCTAAGGGATTGGTGAATTATTCGAGTGAGGAGGCGAATCGCATTAAGCGTCAGCCAAGCAAATCCATTGAACAAGTACTAGGCTATGTGGACGCGCTGGAGTTGATCCACCGTGATAATTTGGTCTTGTTATAGTGAAAAGCTTGCTTTAGTCGGATTTTATTGTGGTGTGCGCTGTCTCTGGGATATGTTCTGGCAGCCTGGTGTGTAAAGGAAATCAATGATGGATAGCGAGCGTTACAATATTCAAGTGTCGGTGGAATCCCATTTCATCGAAAAAGAGTCTAACCCGGAGCAGTCGCGTTACGTGTTTGCGTACACGGTAACGATTGTGAATCAAGGCAGTGTCCCTGCAAAATTGTTAACCCGGCATTGGGTGATTTCTGATGCAGATGGGCGAACCCAAGAAGTGCGCGGTGAGGGTGTCGTCGGTGAACAACCTTATTTGCAACCGGGGGAAGGGTTCCGTTATACCAGTGGCACTATTCTGGATACGCCACTGGGTGTGATGCAGGGTGCTTATCAAATGTTGGCTGATGATGGTGAACATTTTGACGCAATTATTGCACCGTTTCGTTTAGTCGATCCGCGCGTTTTGCATTAAATCTTCTCGATATTACCACTCGTCATACCCCGCTAGACACACGCGAAAATAGCGGGGTATAGTGAAATAGATTTCTCCTATAGTGTCTATAAAAACAAAAAGTGGTAACAATGAAAACCCCAAGCAAATCAAACCAAGTCAGTGGTCTGGTAGCGCTGTCTGTGCTATGTGGTGCAGCATTACACAGTGAGTCGGCGGAAGCGGCTGTTTACACTTACGTCGATAAAGACGGTACGCGCTGGTTAACCAACACGCCGAAAAAAGGCAATAAATATAAATTAGTTGCCAAGTACGGTGCTCCACAAAAAAAGGCAGCTAAGTCTGCGGTAGTTCAATCTTCGTCAAATTATAATGCAACAGTGCCTGTTAGTATGACCAGTTCCAGAGGGCATTGTGGCACACAAAATGCCGCACAGTTAGAACGCAAAATGTTGCCTCATCTGGATTCTATCCGTACTCATGCACGTACTTACGGTGTGGATGAGCGGCTGGTGATTGCAGTGATGAAGCAAGAATCCTGTTTTAACCCTAGCGCCCGTTCACGGGTGGGGGCGATGGGTTTAATGCAACTGATGCCGGGTACTGCGGATATGATGGGCGTCGCCAATGCGTGGGATCCGCACCAAAACATCAAAGGTGGGGTGAAATACCTTGCCGAACAGTTGCGCACGTTCAATGGGAATGTGGTATTGGCGTTAGCGGCTTACAACGCCGGTCCTGGCGCGGTGCGCAAACATAAGGGGATTCCGCCTTATAACGAAACCCAAAATTATGTGGCAAAAATCATGCGTGACTACCGTGGAGCGCAGGCGCACCCGATTCAGCAAGCACAGGCAGCGCCTCAGGCTGGTGGGTATCAACGTAGTGCCGGTGTACCTGCGGGTATTTCACGTGGGCAAGGTTGGGCGAAACCGGTTCAGGATTTCACGGTTTTCCGTGGTTTATCGTAAGGGCAGAACGGCGCAGCTTCTTTTTACATCGCAGTGGGCTGCACAGACTGGCAACAATGAAACGCGAAGTGTATGCTTTGACGTTTGATTTTGATCTGTGGAGATAAGCAATGTCGATGTCTGATCGCGATGGCCTGATCTGGCTGGACGGCGAAATGGTGCCTTGGCGCGAAGCCAAAACCCACGTCTTAACCCATACCTTGCATTACGGCATGGGCGTTTTTGAAGGCGTGCGGGCGTATAAGACTGACCAAGGCACGGCGATTTTCCGCTTGCAAGATCACACGGATCGCTTGTTTAATTCCGCCAAAATCATGCGGATGCCCATGCCATTCAGCAAAGAACAGTTGAATGATGCACAACGTGCGGCAGTGCGTGAAAACAAGCTGGATTCTGCCTACATCCGCCCGATGTGTTTCTACGGTTCGGAAGGGATGGGTTTGCGTGCTGATAACTTGGAAACCCACGCAATGGTCGCCGCTTGGACATGGGGTGCTTACCTTGGTGCGGAAAACATGGAAAAAGGCATCCGCATCAAGACCTCTTCTTTCAATCGTCACCACGTCAATGTCACCATGTGCAAGGCGAAAGCCAACGGCAACTACATGAATTCCATGTTGGCATTGCGTGAAGCGTTAGACGACGGTTATGACGAAGCATTATTGCTGGATGTGGATGGTTTTGTGTCCGAAGGCAGCGCGGAAAACTTCTTTTTGATCAAAGAAGGCATTTTATATACCCCGGAACTGACGGCAGCATTGGATGGAATTACCCGTAAAACCGTGATCACACTGGCGCGTGATCTGGGCTATGAAGTCCGCGAAAAGCGCATTTCCCGTGACGAAGTGTATGGGGCGGACGAAGCTTTCTTCACCGGCACTGCGGCGGAAGTTACCCCGATTCGTGAGCTGGACCGTCGTGTGATTGGTTCAGGCTCACGTGGCCCGATTACCGCGCAATTGCAAGCCCTGTATCTGGATATTGTGCACGGTCGCTCTGACAAATACCGTCACTGGTTGACGCTTGTGTAACGGATATTGAACTGATCAAATTGGAGGTTGTATGTCTGCGCCGAGCCTTGCTGATTACAAACGTTTGAACGATACCCGCGAAGTGGTGGTGAAACGTCAAGATTTGCCCTTGAGTTGCCCCACGGATGCGACTGCGTTGTGGTGCTCGCACCCGCGCGTGTCGCTGGCGATTGAAGCCAGTGCGGATAAAACCGTGCGCTGCCCGTATTGCGGTACGCTTTACCGTTTGATTGACTAAACGCAATGGCGTTTTCCCCCAAACGTTGCCTGATCGTCGGCCCTTCGTGGGTCGGCGATATGGTGATGGCGCAAAGCTTATTTCTGGCACTCAAACAGCGTTTCTCCGATTTGCAGATTGATGTGCTGGCACCGGCGTGGAGCAAGTCGATTTTGGCAGCAATGCCTGAAGTGCGTGCGGCAATTGAAATGCCGTTGCAGCATGGCGAGTTGGCGTTGGGCAAGCGTTACCAGCTTGGCAAAACCTTGCGGGCGAATGCGTATGATTGGGCAATTGTGTTACCGCGTTCGCTGAAAGCCGCACTTGTGCCATTCTGGGCAAAGATTCCGATCCGCACGGGGTTTAAGGGGGAAATGCGTTACGGCTTGTTGAACGATATTCGCCCGCTGGATAAAGCGGTGTTGACGATGACGGTGCAGCGGTTTGTGGCGTTGGGCTTGCCGAAGGATGCTAAGTTGCCGCCGGAAATTCAGCCGCCGCGTCTTGTTGTTGCAACGGAAAGAACCTCCTCTTTATCTCCAACTTCTTCCACGCTAGCCCTCTGCCCCGGCGCAGAATACGGTGGAGCTAAACGCTGGCCTGCCGAATATTACGCCGTCGTCGCCCAACATTACATCGCCCAAGGTGGGCAAGTTATCCTACTCGGCTCTGCCAAAGATGTCCCCGTCACTGCACAAATTGCTGCTACCGTTAATTCCCCCGCTTGCCAAGACCTTGCAGGCAAAACCAGCATTCAGGATGTGCTGGAACTGCTCGCCCAAGCCGATCAGGTGGTCAGCAATGACTCCGGTTTGATGCACGTTGCTGCCGCTGTCGACACGCCGGTGATTGCGGTGTATGGCTCTTCCGACCCGACGTATACCCCGCCTTTGAGTGACAAAGCGCAAATCCTCACCCTTGGGTTGCCGTGCAGCCCGTGCTTCAAGCGCGAATGCCCGCTGGGGCATCTCGACTGCCTGAAAAAAATTACCCCGCAACAAGTCATTTCCTGTCTAAGCCGCTAGATCGCAGAATGAAAGGCTTTTTTCAATGGGCAAGTGCAATCCGTTGTCAGCTCCTTGAAAGAGATCAATCAAGACTTCTTTTACCACCGGCACGGATACAGAGTTGCCAAATTGGCGGTAAGCATGGGTATCTTGAGGATGATGAATGAATATATCTGGGAATCCCTGTAAGCGAGCACATTCCCGTGGCGTAATTCGCCGCACCCGCCCGTTATGCACCACGCCCAGTTTGTGTGCGTCGCTGCTCACCAATGTGATGGAAATGCTTTCAGGGTCAAGGAACTTGAATACTTCAAAGGACATATTGCCCGCTACCGGGTTGAATGTGCCACCGTGGTCTTTCAGATAGCCTTTTTCCAGCAGACCTCGCATGATGCTGGATAGGTTGGGTGGGTTGAAAAAGGTTTTGATCTGTTCCAGTGTCAGTTTTTTGCCATCCTGATCAGCACCGAAGTGTTTTTTGCGGCGGTTGGCAATCAGGGCATTCATGAAAGCAATTTCGTCTTCGCTGCATTCGCCTTTGATCCCCAATTCCCATGAATGAATGGAGTTACCGTTACGGTGGTCAATCATACGGATGCCATGTAAATTTTCAGCATTGCCATCTGCCATGCGTAATAGTCGGGCAACGAAGTCAGGGGAACAGTCGTATTGGGGGGCGGGATTGGGTTCGAGAATATCCCGTACCACTTTGAAAGGGTAAGTGCGTTCAAACAGGCTGGATTGCGCCAGTTTGTCCTTAAACTTGTGTGAATCTGCCGCCCCTAAATCAGACTGTAGCGATAGGCGGGGTTTGCCTTGGTACACACCAACGATATACACCCGTACCCGATTTTGTGGCATTCCAAAGCTGGAGCCGTTCAGTAGCAGATATTCTACCCCGTAACCCAAGGCTTCCAGATGTTGGATGATGGTTTTAAACGTCCTGCCTTTGTCGTGGGTAGTCAGTCCGCGCACGTTTTCCAGTAAAAATCCTTGGGGTTTGTGGTCACGCAGTATCCGTTCAATCTCGAAAAACAGTGTGCCGCGTGTGTCGCCGAAGCCTTGTTGCTTGCCTGCATAAGAAAACGGTTGACACGGAAAACCCGCCAGCAGGAAATCAAACTTAGGGAATTCCTTGATGGCGTAAATGTCCCCTTGCGGTTTTTCCCCAAAATTCAGCGCGTAAGTATGCTGTGCGTGTTGGTCAATTTCAGAGGAAAGGACGCATTGGCAAGTGATACCCAATGCCTGCATGGTTTGCTCAAAGCCTAGGCGGATGCCACCAATGCCTGCAAACAGATCCACAAAACGCATCATGCCAGTACCTCACGGATAAATGCAGCTAAAACGCCAATTTCAGCCTTGGAGTGGGCTGCGCAAGTATTTCAGCGACATAACGTTGGGCAACTTGCCCTAGTGTATTGGTGTTCGCGCCCGTGGTGATGCGGCTGACATGGATATATTTTTCACGCACATATTTGTCAAGGGCGGCATCATCGCCCAGTAACATGCCAATTTCACATTTTTCCAGAGCTGCCAAATGGGCTTGATCCGAGGTGGCGGCGTACAGCAAGATCATGATCATGTCACGGTACAGCGGGGTCAATGCAAGTGGTTTGGATATGGCTGCACCGTCCAACTGGAGCTTGGCATTGCCTAACCCCTTGATGGGCAAGGCTTCAAACGTATATTTGTGGC
>CAYNNA010000119.1:0-7821 GCA_964398375.1 uncultured Thiothrix sp. | reverse complement strand
GCAACTGCGGCCGGCTTTTTACTTTCATGAATCGGTTTATTTAAGCCGCAAGCGCTGTCCCGGATTAATAGGGTAATCAGGGGCTTGCAAGTTATTCAAACGAATAATATCTTTCCAATACACCCCTGTATTGCGCATGACTTGAAAGACGGTATCACCTTTTTGCACCACGTATTCACCGCTGTTATTGGTGGTGGTAGTGGTTGGTGCCTTGGCTGGTGGAGCACGGTAAGTATTGGTAGGTGCTGTCGGCGCTTTGGGTGCAGCGTAATCGTAATAGCTACTGCTGCTACCACCGCTACTCGCACTGTAATCGTAGTAAGGCGTGGTGGCTGGAGTGGTATAGCCATAGTTGATTGCAGGTTGCTGAGGCACTGGCGTTGTTACCGGAGCAGTATAACCGTAGTTATAGTTCGGTGTGGTTGCCGTTGTTGTCGTCGTTGCAGCACCACCGCTACCGGCGACACAGCCATCACCATGATGATGTGCCAACCCCTCAGCGGGAAGCACGTGGGAATGTGTGCGCCCACAATGCGTATGCGATACCGCGTTACGGTTTACCGCACCGCGATTGGTGGTGGTATTGATCCCGTAATTGTTGTATCCCGTACCGGTATAATACGGGTTAGGGGCGCAAGCTGCTGCCGTTAATGCCAGCAGAGAAGTGGCAGCTACCACTTTGATTTTTCTATCCATGATTTTTACACCTTAATGTTATTGGGGTTCAGGGATGTGAAGACACTCACATAATTCTTGAATAACTTTGGAATATATACCAAATTTAAGAAAAAACGTCTCAATATTCAAATAACGTTCGTATTTATTGCCTAGTTTTGCTTAATCATGGGTACAAACTGTACGGCTTCATGATTCACGGTTGTATAATTATCATCATCCATCCGCGTAATGACTTGTAGCCATTGCAGACTACCCTGCTTGCCGACGGGTATGATGAGCTTAGCGCCGATAGCAAGCTGCTCCAGTAAAGCCGGGGGAACTTCCTCAGGTGCTGCGGTAGCAATAATAGCATCAAAAGGTGCCTCGCTTGCCAAGCCCCAACTACCATCACTCAGGTAGGTGCGGATGTTGCGGTAATCCAACGCTTGCAACACTTCACGGGTGGCACGGTACAGCGGCTCAATACGTTCCACCGTGAACACCTGGTCAACGAGTGGTGCAAGCACCGCCGCTTGATAGCCGGAACCTGTACCGACCTCCAAGACTTTGCGGGGTGGGTTTGCACCATCCAACAGTAACTCAGTCATTCGCGCCACGATATAAGGCTGCGAAATGGTTTGCCCATGCCCGATAGGTAACGCCGTATCTTCATACGCACGGCTGGCGAGCGCCTCATCCACCAGCAAATGGCGCGGGGTTCTGCTGATCACCTGTAACACCGCCTCATTGCGGATGCCTTTTTCACGCAAACGCGCCACCAAACGGTTGCGGGTGCGTTGCGAAGTCATGCCTATCCCTTGCACATCTAACTTACGTGGCAACATGGCAAGCCTCCAACCAGCGGGCAGTGGCTGCCAAGGCACTGTGGCGCGTCAAATCCGCGTGCAGCGGGGTAATCGACACGTAACCGGCTTGCACCGCGTGAAAATCCGTACCCTCACCCGCATCAGCCGCATCCCCCGGCGGACCTATCCAGAAAATTTCGCGCCCGCGTGGATCATGCGCCCGAATCACTGGCTCGGAACGGTGACGATTGCCCAAACGTGTCACACAGAAACCGCGTAACTGTTCCCACGGCACATCCGGCACATTGATATTGAGGATCATCTGGCTACTATCCGGGTAAGCTTGCACCTGCGGCAACAATTGCAACACCACCTGTGCCGCTGTATCGAAATGCGACACTGCCCCACGCCCCACGGCTGCCAACGACACCGCCAATGCCGGATACCCCAGAAAGCGCCCTTCCATCGCTGCCGCCACCGTACCGGAATACAGTACATCATCACCCATATTAGCCCCGGCATTGATACCGGAAATCACCATATCGGGGTCATGCGCGTACAATCCTAACCCTAGGTGGACGCAATCGGTCGGTGTACCGTTCACGCTATAAACCTGTTCCGCGTGTTGCGTCAAGCGTAAGGGATTACGCAAAGTCAGCGAATTACTCGCACCGCTGCAATCCTTATCGGGTGCAACTGTGATAACATTGCCAACCGTTATTAGTGCCTCACGCAAACGGTTAATACCGGGCGCGTTAACGCCATCATCGTTACTGAGCAGTATATTCATGAGTACTGAAGAGTTTTCCTTATTCCGAGAATCCATGCACGATGTGAAACCGTTACGGACTAAACATCATGTGGTACATCATAGCGCAAAACCGCCAGCCATACCCATGAAGACCTTGGAAGACGAACGCCAAGTGCTGCGTGATATGCTCTCGGATGCTTACGATCCGATTGAAATTCAACCCGGTGATATGCTCAGTTATTACCTACCCGGCTTACAAAACCGTATTGTGCGCAAATTACGTTCCGGGCATTACCGCATTGCCAGCGAACTCGACTTACACGGTCTCAATGCCCGCGATGCCAAACAACAATTGCTGAAATTCCTGCACGATGCCCACCCCGGTCAGGGCGAATGTGTACGCATTATTCACGGCAAAGGCAACCGTTCGGCTTACAAAGGCCCCATTATCAAAACCAAAATCAATAACTGGTTGCGCCAACACGAACGCATTCTCGCCTTCCATTCCGCCCGTCCGGTTGACGGCGGAACCGGTGCCATTTACGTGTTGTTACGTCGCTAAACTACCAAGAATGGTTTATGATTGTGCTCGAATTACGGGCATATCAATAACGACGATCAAACACGATGAAATACTTATGGGCAATATTGTCACTGTTAGTGGCAACCAACGCAGAGGCTGCACCCCCTGTGTGGCAAGACATTCAGGCGCGTGGCGCAAAAGCTACTGAGTCTGGCTTACAGCATTACCGCTTACTGCATCTGGATGAAACTCAACTGTTGGCGCAATTGACACACACTGACAATAGTAACAGCGATAACGCCCAAGCACGTGCCGCCTTACCCAGCATTAGCCTGCCTTTGCCAGATGGTGGTTTTGCCAGCGTAACCGTCACCCCAACCGAAATACTCGCCCCCGACGTTGCTGCCGCTCACCCCGATATGCGTACTTGGAAAGTATTTGGCACTGACGGCAAAGTGATTAGCGGCGTGTTAGACTTTACTAGCCGAGGCTTGCACGCCATGCTCGATATGGCGAATGGCGACACCCTGTTCATTGACCCGCAAGCAAACGGCACAGACCGGCAATACCTGAGTTTTCGTAAAAGTGCCAATCTGGAGGCATTCCGGCGCGGCGACTGGTCATGCACCACGCATCAACAGCCCAGCACACCCAGTTTTTCCAGCGCCATCAATGCCAATATCGCTGCACGTAATGTCGCCGCCAGAGCGGGGGAAACCCTACACACCTACCGACTTGCAATGGCAGCCACGGCGGAATACACCAGCTTTCATGGCGGGCAAAGTGCCGCGTTTAGCTCCATTGTCACCGCCGTCAATCGCATCAACCAAATTTACGAACGCGATTTGTCGACACGCTTAACCTTGGTCAGCGGCACGAATCTGGTGTATACCAATGCGCGTGCCGACCCGTACAGTAACGACAACCCTGCACTCATGCTTTCAGAAAATACCCGTGCATTGAATCAAGTCATCGGCGTCAATAATTATGACATCGGGCATGTGCTTGCCACCAATGGCGGCGGCTTGGCAAGTGTGGCGGTAGCGTGTGGGCAGTACAAAGCCGAAGGTGCAACCGGTTTAGCCGAACCCAAAGGTGATTCTTTTGTCGTGGATTATGTGTCACATGAAATCGGGCATCAGTTGGGCGCATCCCACACGTTCAACGGCATACGCGGTGCCTGTGCGGGCAGCAACCGCGAAAATGCCACGGCTTACGAACCTGGCAGCGGCAGCACGATTATGGCTTACACCGGTTTATGCAGTAATGACAATCTGCAAGTTGGCAGTGATGCCATGATGCATTCCGCTTCAATCCAACAAATTCAGGACTACCTGCACAATGGTGCGGGCGCAAGTTGCGCCGTGAAAACTAACCTGAGCAACCGTCTCCCCACGGTGAATGCAGGCAGCGATTACATCATTCCTGCCGCCACACCTTTTACGCTCAGCGGTTCAGGGTCGGATGCGGACGGCAACACCTTGAGTTACTCATGGGAGCAACTGGATACCGGAACAGCAGCGTTCGTGAATGTTGATTTAGGGAATAACGCCTTGATCCGTGCGCGTCTGCCGACTAGCTCCCCAGCACGCACCATCCCGCAAATGTCCGACTTGGTTGGGCGTGTGCAATCAGCGGGGGAAGTATTGCCAGTGACATCGCGCCAACTCAACTTCCGCCTGCTGGCAAGGGATGCACGGGGTGGCATCGCTTATGACGATACACGTATCAGTGTGCACAACACCGGTAGCGCGTTTGCGATTACCGAACCCAACAGCACGAATTTAATCAGAGGCAGCCTGCAAAATGTCGTCTGGAATGTCGCCAATACCAACCAAGCCCCAATTAACTGTGGCACGGTCGATATTGCGGTAAGCGCTGACAATGGCAACACCTTCACCACCCTCCTCAGCAACACCCCGAATGACGGCAATGCGACGGTAACGTTACCCTCGAATGTGGGCAATAACACCTACCTACGTGTCAAATGCAGTAACAATATTTTCTTTGCCTTGTCGGCAACGAGTCCTGCACAAGCACGTACCAGCAACGACAGTAGCACCACCAATAACATTGCGACGAATACGCTCAGCGGTGGCGGCGGCTCCATGCCTCATGCAGGGCTGTTACTGCTGGGGCTGTATGCCCTGTTTCGCTTACGCAAAGGAATACCCTCATGAAATTCAAACTATTGGCTCTATTATGGGCAGGCAGCTTAAGTGCCTGCCACGCCCCTGTTGCCCCGGAACCACCGCAGGAAAAAGGCATACACATCCCTTCAGCAGCCGACATTAGCAGCGCAAAAGAACAACACTACGCTAGGCAATTACCGTTGTTGCAGGCACGTAACGCCAGTGCCGACGCAACCGCGAGCATCCAACAAGGCAAGCGCTATTTTCTATGCAATGCAGGGCGCAGCAGCAGCGTACCCGGCATTGCACCAGAGGTATACTCGTCGGTACGCGACAAGTGTCCAACCGAATGTTTGGAAGGGGTGAGCGATGCGATTTACGGGGAAAACCACCGCCGTTATCTCACGGTGGCTTTGGACTATTCCGCGCAGTGGAACCAGGTGATGTTGGCGGCTTGCCGTTAACGCTTACCGAATCCCATTGAGCCTTTGAGAATGATGACCAAACCGCCGAAAAATAAGGTGAGTGACCCCACGTACCACAGCGCAAACCGAAAAAAATAATCCAGTGGAAACAGTTGAATCAAACTACTGTCAGCAGGAAATACCCATGTCCCGACGGGAAACAATAAGGTGTGTAGCAATACAAATAACGGCAAAAAACCGCTCATCAATAACAGCAGTAATAACAAAACCGACGTTATTCCCCAATAGCCTGATGCTCGCAATACCTGACCCATAACACGGCGCTGCCCCACCAGCAACACCACACTTGCTGCCAACACCCAGTAACAAGACTGTTCAAGCGTCGCAAACAAACGTCTGACATCCAACAGATGGCGTTTTTCCGCCAACGTTAGCCATTCCATGTGGGGAAAACCACCGTCTCCAGCCCCTAGCAAATAAGCCAGGACCATCTGACGCTGCGGGTCAACTTCCAGAAAGTGGTAATACACCGACAATCCACCCACCCAAATCCCCAAGCAAACGGCACTGGCTAACACGACACCGCTTAGCCAATGCCACCACCTTAATGGAAGGGTTGAATCAACTCTTTCCACAGCACTGTCTGCACACGATCGGTAACACCATTACCATCCTTATCGGTTTCAATCTTGAGTTGTTGGCTATTCAGCACCGAAACTACCGTAATCTGACCATTGGCTTTGGGCTTCAAGTGCTGAATACGCAACTTGCCCGCGTAAGGATACTTCTCAAAAGCACTTAATTGCACAGGTTCCAACGTCGTAACCGCATAATCGCCACTACTCACCAAGCTACCACGAATTGCCTGCAAAGCCAGTTGCGCCGCGTAATTAATGCTAGAGGAGTCCGTCGTTGGGTCTGTTTCCAAACGTGCTTCCAAACCGGAAAAGCCGTAAGTGCCTTTACTATCTACGTTTAAATCCAACTGACTGGCTGTTAATACCGCGACCACCGGACTAACCCCATCCAAGGGTTCCGTCACTGCCACGTCCACGTTACCTGTCAACTTCGCAGGTGTCAGCCCATCATCCATCAGCAAGTCTGTCAGACGCACCGTTGTTTCTGTTTTCATAGCTATTAAATCTTGGCTATTGCTCTGCAAACGTAAGCCATAAGCACCCGTCATAGTCAACTTATCATCGCCACATTGTGCCACATTGACCGCAAAATCATCGTTAGCACTCGCATAACGCTGGTCATTATTCGCATCCGTAAACGTGAATTGATAGTTACCCTTCGGGCAGGCTAACGTTGTTTGATTAATGTTTTGTAAAAAGGCATTGCTTAAACGCTCAGGTTGTTTCAATAAGTCGGGAATAGCCAATACCGGCTTCATGCCATCCAATACCAAAGCCGTTAGCTGCCGTGAAATCTCTGGGGAATTATCCACTGGGTCATCCGGGATATAAGGTCCTTCTGTACCAGGCATTGCCAGACTCGACAGTAACTGTCCACTGGTAGGACTCCAGACGCGCAACGTAGCATCATCCGTAGTCACACCCAACTGCCCAGTGAGAGGATGAAACGCCAAGGCATGAACCGCTCCACTACCCGCTGCCCCAAGTTGACTGAATACACCACTCAACGGCTTGGCACTTGGCTGACGGCTACCCAATGCCGGTAATGACCAGATGCCAACCATCCCACCCGCATCACCCGTTGCCAGCGTAACACCATCATTGGCTAATGCTAAAGCATAAATAGGCTGGTCATGCTGACCCAATACCCCTAAACCATTACGGCTTGCCATATCCCAGCGCCGAATTTGCCCATCGCCACCCGCACTAATGAGCTGTCGCCCATCGGTAGAAAATACCAAACCGTGTACGGCGCCTTGGTGTTTCCCCAGCATTTCTAATAATTCACCGGTCAGTGGATTCCAGAGTTTCACCTGACCATCAGCACCTGCCGAAGCCAATACCTGCCCATCAGGTGAATATTGCAGTGTGTATACGCTGCCAGCATGAGCGCTCCAGGTGTGTACCACCTCACGGCGACTATGCTCCCAAATCTGTATGTTTCCATCATTGCCTGCAACTGCAAGAAAACTACCGGCGGGGCTAAAATGCAGCGCACGAATTCCCCCTACGCCACCGGTCGACGTGCCAAACTCTCCGATCGAACCGTTAGTATTCACCCAGAAACGTATATTGCCATCACGCCCCCCCGTTGCCACCAACCGGCTATCCACCGTAGTCGCAAACGCTTGTACCCAGTCGGTGTGTCCGGCAATCGCTTGACGTAAGAAGTAATGGCTGCCATCCCAGACCTTGAATACTTTGTCACGGTTGCCTGCTAATAATAGGGAAGCATCCGGCAACCATGTTAGTGGGTAGCTGCGGTTTTGGGCGGTGTCAGCAACAAATACCGGTTCGGGTACAACCACAGGCGGTTCAGGTGTCACACTACCGCCCAGCGATTCAGAGCCTAGCCCTTTGATTCACGGATCAATGAGTTAAAGGCATTA
>CAYNNA010000118.1:0-8214 GCA_964398375.1 uncultured Thiothrix sp. | reverse complement strand
CTGCCAATCAACTTTCAATAGTTACATGACTTTAGGCAAGCTTTAGGTCGCGGTGGAAGTGCTACACTGAAACGAGAAGGTCACGGAGTTTCGTCATGCGCTTTTCCCGTTTCTTACTGATTACCCCCCTCATTGCCATCCTCGCGTGGTGGTTCTGGCAACAACACCCAACCGTATTGGAAGTCAGCGTTGCCAATGTCAGTCGCGGTGTCGTGGAATCCACGGTTGCCAATACCCGTGCAGGGACAGTCAAAGCCTGTCGCCGCGCCAGAATGTCACCTTCCATCGGTGGGCAAATTAGTGCTTTACCCTTTGCAAAAGGCGCACAGGTCAAAACGGGGGAGGTACTGTTACGCTTGTGGAATCACGATTTGCAAGCCAGCTTAGACGCTGCTGACAAGGGCGTACAAGCCGCACGAGCGCAACGCAGTGCCGCTTGTTTGCAAGCGGAAGAAGCACAACGCGCCGCTGAACGTGCCCGATTATTGCGCCAATCCGCCAGCATTTCGGTGCAAGAATTGGACAAAGCCAACACCAGTGCAGCGGTGACGGCTGCCAGTTGCCATGCCGCTGACGCACAAGTGACGGTCACGCAGACCCAATTCCAAGCCGCCCAAGCCCAATTGGAACGCACGGTGCTGGTCGCGCCGTTTGCGGGGGTGATTGCGGACATTAACGGCGAACTTAACGAATATGTCACCCCTTCACCGCCCGGTATCCAAACCTTGCCGGTGGTGGATTTGATTGAGCCGGGCTGTTTTCTGGTGAGTGCGCCCATTGATGAAGTGGATGCGCCCAAGATCAAACCCGGTTTGCCCGCTCGTATCACGCTGGATGCGTGGCGTGGGCGTGATTTCCCCGGCAAGGTCACGCGGGTGGGGGCTTACGTCATCGACCTCGAAAAACAAGCGCGGACGGTGGAAGTTGAACTGGTGTTCACGAAGCCCACTGACCTCAACGACTTACTGGTCGGTTACAGCGCGGATGTGGACATTATTCTCGAAACCCGCCCTGACGTGTTGCGCATTCCCACCGAAGCGGTCTTGGACGGGCAGTTTGTTTACCGACTCAACCCGGCAGGCAAGCTGGAAAAGTGCAAGATTACGACCGGCTTGAGCAACTGGCGCTTTACCGAAGTCACGGCGGGTGTGGCTGAGGCTGACACGGTTGTGATAACACCGGGTATCGCTGGGATTGCCGAAGGCGTGGCTGCCAAGGCCAAGGACACCACCGATGACTGATCCCTTCATCACCTTGCGTGACCTGTGCCGTGACTTTCAGGTGGGTGAGGAAACCGTACACGCCTTGGATCACGTCAATCTCGACATTCAGGCAGGCGATTACATCAGCGTCATGGGGCCGTCAGGTTCGGGGAAATCGACCTTGCTGAATGCCCTGGGCTTGCTGGATCAGACCGATGCAGGCAGTTACCGTTTGGAAGGACGCGAGCTCACCACCTTGCCCGAAGAACAGCGGGCGCAAGTGCGGCGCGAAAAAATCGGCTTCATTTTCCAGTCGTTTCACCTGATTCCGCGTTTGAGTGCGGCGGAGAATGTAGCGTTGCCCTTGGTGCTGACCGGAATGCCTGCGGCTGCGCGTAAAACCAAAGTGCAGCAAGCCTTGGTGGGCTTAGGCTTGCAAGATCGCGCAGGTCACCGCCCTGCGCAACTCTCTGGCGGGCAACAACAACGGGTAGCGATTGCCCGCGCTACCATTATGCAAGCACCCTTGTTGCTGGCGGATGAACCCACCGGGAATCTGGATTCGCATTCCAGTGCCGAAGTCATCCGCATCCTTGAAGCGCTGAACGCGCAAGGCATCACCCTCATCGTGGTGACGCATGACACCGACATCGGTCAACGCGCTCGGCGGCGGGTGCGCATGGTGGATGGCACGGTGGTTGCCGATGAGCAGTGACGCATGAAACCGCA
The DNA here is from genome assembly GCA_964398375.1 of uncultured Thiothrix sp. GTDB lineage: Bacteria > Pseudomonadota > Gammaproteobacteria > Thiotrichales > Thiotrichaceae > Thiothrix. Next base: position 6,283 of record CAYNNA010000118.1, on the reverse strand, counting down.
AGATACCCTGCATTTCAGTTACCAAGCCTTACGCGCGTATCCGGGGCGTACCGCGTTGATCTTGCTGGCAATGTGCATTGGGGTGGCGGCAATTATTTTACTCACTGCCTTGGGTGAGGGCGCACGGCTGTATGTGATTGGGCAATTCCAAAGCTTAGGTTCCAACTTGCTGATTGTATTGCCGGGGCGTTCGGAAACCACGGGCGGTGCGCCGCCGCTGATTGGCACCACTCCGCGTGATTTGACGCTGGATGATGCACTGGCGCTGCAACGTAGCCCTGCGATCAAAGAGGTTGCGCCCATTATTCTCGGTGCTGCACCGGTCGCGTATGCATCGCGGGAACGCGAAGTGACCATCATGGGTTCTACCCCTGCGTTGCTGAGTGCGCGGCAATTGGCACTTGCCAGCGGGCAAAGCTTGCCGGAGAGCAATCCGCGTGTCGCCACGGCGGTGTGTTTGCTGGGGGAAACGGTATGGAAAGAGCTATTCGCCAACCGCAATGCCTTGGGCGAATGGGTGCGTATCGGCGGTTCGCGGTTTCGTGTCATCGGCGTACTGGCTGGCAAAGGGCAATCGCTGGGGGCGGACATGAGCGATATGGTGGTGATTCCGGTTGCCAGTGCGCGGAACTTGTTCAATGCGCCCTCGCTGTTTCGTATCATTGTCACGGCAGACAGCCAAGGGCAATTGGTGCAAGCCAGCCAAGACATTGAGCGCATTATTCGCCAACGCCATGACGGTGAAAATGACATTACCATCATTGCGCAAGATTCCTTGATTGGCACGTTTGACAATATCCTCAGGGCTTTGACTTGGGCATTGGGCGGTATTGCGGCGATCAGTTTGCTGGTGGCAGGCATTCTGATCATGAACGTGATGTTGGTGGCAGTGAGCCAACGCAAGGCTGAAATCGGTTTGCTCAAAGCCTTGGGCACACCAACCTCGCAAGTCTTGCGCCTGTTTTTGACCGAAGCAACCTTGCTGGCGAGTGCGGGTGGCGCCATGGGTTTGCTGCTGGGTTTGGGTGGCGTATTCCTCCTGAATCAGGCAGTGCCGGATTTCAGTGCGCAACCGCCGTTGTGGGCCTTAATCGCGTCAGTCGTCATAACGTTTCTCACCGGCTTGCTGTTTGGCAGTATTCCGGCACGGCAGGCGGCACGGCTGGATCCGGTTGCGGCGTTGTCAGGGAGGTAGCCATGCTGTTAGCGGATTACGTGCACCTTGCCACCAGCAGTATTCGCTTCAGCCCGATGCGCAGTTTTTTGACCGCGCTGGGGATTGCGGTCGGGATTGCAGCGGTGGTGTTACTGACCGCATTGGGGGGCGGGGTGCAGCATTACGTGCTCCAGCAATTCACCCAGTTTGGGGCGCATATTATTGCCATCAACCCCGGCAAAAGTTCCACCTTTGGGGTATCGGGGGCAATGATCAGCAATGTGCGCCCGCTGTCGATTGAGGACGCGGAAAGCTTGCGCCGGATTCAAGGCGTGCAAACGTCAGTGCCAATGGTGCAAGGCAATTCCCCTGTCGAAGTCGGGCAACTAACCCGCTGGACAACCGTGCTCGGCGTGAATCACGAAACCTTGCAAACCTGGCAATTAACGCTGGCAAGCGGGCAATTTCTGCCGGATGACAGTAGCCATCAAGCCCGCAATATGGCGGTGATTGGTGCAAAAGTTCGCGCTGAACTGTTTCCCGACCGCAGTCCACTGGGTCAGCACCTGCGCATCGGGCAAGAACGTTTTCGCGTCATCGGTGTAATGGAATCCAAAGGGCAAATTTTGGGATTTGATATGGATGACGCGGTCTACATCCCCGTTGCCCGCGCGCTTGCGCTATTCAACCGAGAGGGGCTAATGGAAATCGACGTGTTGTACCAATCGGGTGCCAATGAAGCTGCCATTATTAAACAAATCAAAGCCTTGCTGATTCAACGTCACGGCACGGAAGATGTCACCATCACCAGCCAAAGCGATATGCTGAAAACCTTGGGGTCGATTCTTGATCTTCTCAACGCCGTGGTGGCGGGGATTGGCAGCATATCCCTGCTGGTGGGCGGGGTCGGTATTCTCACCATTATGAGCATTGCGGTGAATGAGCGCACGGGTGAAATCGGCTTGCTGCGGGCATTGGGGGCATCCCGCCAGCAAGTGACCTATTTGTTTCTGCTGGAAGCCGCCGCCTTGGCGGGTTTGGGGGGTGTTGCCGGAATGCTGGTAGGGATTGGGATTGCTTGGCTGTTGCACGCCGTGATTCCCGCCATGCCGGTGCATATCGACTGGTTGTACGTGTTGCTGGCGGAAGCCGTCGCTATTGTCACTGGGTTATTGGCAGGGTTCGCACCCGCGCAGCGGGCATCGGCGTTGCCGCCGGTGGAGGCACTACGGAGCGAGTGAAACGCTGTAAAAATCTAGCTAAACTCAATCGGATCAATATCAATCGACCAACGTACCCCCGAACGCCCCGGCAAGCTTGAGGCTTGTTGCAGCAATTGGTGTAAGGCGTTGTGCAGCGCAGCCCGTTGCTGACTCCCCAATAGCAATTGCGCCCGGTAACGATTGGCACGTTTTTCCAGCGGTGCGGGAATCGGCCCCAAACGTTGAATCGCCGCACCATCCACCGCCAGCAAACGGTGGCTGACGTGTTCCAAAAATTGCAGGGCTTTTTCCATACTCGTGGTGCTGCTGGCACGAATCAAGGCTTGATAACCGAAGGGCGGGAAATTCCAGCGTTTGCGCTCTTCCAATAACTGCCGCGCAAACGGGGTGTAACCATGCCCGACCAGTTGATGCAATAAAGGGTGATCCGGTTGGCTGGTTTGCAAAATGACCCGCCCCGGCTTGTCCGCACGCCCGGCACGCCCGGCGACCTGCACCAGCAATTGCCCTAAGCGTTCCAAAGCGCGGTAATCGGTACTGAGCAGCGATTGGTCAATGTCAATAATCACCACCAAGGTGAGATTGGGGAAGTCATGACCTTTTGCCAGCATTTGCGTGCCGACCAGAATCAGTGGGTCATTGCTGCGCACCGTGCTGAGCTTGTCTTCGAGCTGACCTTTGCGGCTAGTGCTGTCGCGGTCAATGCGCACCACGAGGGCATCGGGAAACGTGGTTTGCAGGGTGAGTTCTAACCGTTCCGTGCCTTGACCTTGGGTGGTGAGCTGGGGATTTTTGCACACCGGGCATTGCAATGGCGTGGCTTGTTCTGCGCCGCAATGGTGGCAAACCAAGCGGTTACGCCGGGCGTGCCAAGTCATATTCACGCTACAATGGTCGCAACTGGCGTGCCAGCCGCAGGAAGGGCAGAACAATGCCGGAGCAAACCCACGCCGATTCAGAAATACCATGATTTGTTCGCCACGCGCTAAGGTGGCGCGAATGGCTTGTAAACTTTGCGGGGTTAACCCGGCTTGTAATTCAAACGGGCGAGTGTCCTGAATTTGCAAATCGGGTTTGCGCGTTGTGCCGGGGCGACGCTCCAGCCGGGCGTAATGAAAGCGTGACGTTTGGGCATTGTATAATGCCTCCAACGATGGGGTGGCAGTTCCCATGACGATGGGAATATCCAGCATGTGGGCACGTTTAATTGCCAAATCGCGGGCGTGGTAGCGGAAACCTTCCTGTTGCTTGAGGGAAGCATCATGCTCTTCGTCAATCACAATCAGCGCGAGCTGCGGCGCTGGGGTGAAAATCGCCGAGCGGGTACCGATAATGATTTGCGCCGCGCCGCTACGCGCTTGCAACCACGCTTTGAGGCGTTCGCCATCACTCAAACCAGAATGCAGACATGCCATCGGAGTATCGCCAAAAAAGCGGGCAAAACGCAGCAGCAATTGTGGAGTCAAGCCGATTTCAGGCACGATGACCAGCACTTGTTTTCCCGCCGCAAACAGTGGCGCAATCAGGCGCAGGTAAATTTCAGTTTTGCCGCTGCCGGTAATGCCGTGCAATAGAATTGGGCGACGCGGGGTTTGTGCATTCCACTGCTGGATGTCTTGCAGGCAGTGTTGTTGTTCGTCCGTTAGTTGCAAGCGGGTAGTGTCGGGTGGTGTTGTAGTGATCGGTGCTGATGACAGCAGCAATTTTTGCAAACGGGTGGAGAGTGGTTTTGGTTTGCGCAACGCGACGGGCAAGGCCGAAAAAATGACTTCACCCACAGGATGGTGGTAATAACGTGCCGCCCATTGCAGTAATTCCAGCAAGTGCGCATCGGGCAGAGGCGTCTCATCCAGCACCGCCTCTACTGGCTTGAGGGTGAATGGAGTATCGGCGTCGTTGATCTCTGACGCACGTTCGGCACGGATCACCAAGCCAACCGACTGTTGCTTGCCCAAGGGGACGAGAACCCGCGTCCCCACTGGCGGCGCTGCATTGGCGCTATAGGCGTAACTCAGTAAGGTACGTAGCGGGCGTGGCACTGCAATCTGGAGGGTGTAGGCGGTTTGATTCATGGCAGGAAGTTTAGCCGAATTACGTGGAATGCGCGTCGGCGTTTACCACCTAATTTGGGGAGGAGCTTGCGGAAACCTTAACAACTACTTGCTACATAAGCGGAAATTCCGGTTATGCACAGAACCTGTGGATAACTCTGTGGAAGAACTGCGGACATGTGCTGCTACGCCTTGTCAAATAAGCACTTATGCAGCTTGATCAAAAATTATTCGATTTAATTTAGTTCAATATTATCAATCGTTTAAATTATTTTTTTGCACTACGGTTGACAAACCAAGTGCAAATATGAACGTAAGGTTATGATGTGGACAACTTCCAAACGGTCAGGCTAAATTACCCGTGAACGAAATACTTGCAAAACCGTTAGTTGGCGAGGATAACCCTGCGTTGGTCGAAAAAAAGCTGGCCTTTTAATGACAAGGTTGCGATAATTCATCTGACGAGAACAAGGAAGGATTGACGGAATGACAACGCTAAACGTGGTTTCGCTGTTTGCAGGTGCGGGCGGGTTAGACTTGGGATTCTCGCAAGCTGGTTTCAAAGTCATCTACGCCAATGAATACGACAAAGACATTTGGGCAACCTATCGCCTAAACCACCCTGATACGCTGCTGGATACCCGCAGTCTTGTCAAAATTCCTGCCAGCGACATCCCAGAATGTGATGGCATTATTGGTGGACCACCCTGTCAGAGTTGGAGTGAAGGGGGGGCACGGCGCGGCATTGATGACCATCGCGGTCAGTTATTTTTTGAATTCATTCGGGTACTACGCGCTAAAAGACCTAAATTCTTTCTAGCGGAAAACGTCAGTGGAATGTTGGCTCCTCGGCATCGTGAAGCCCTAGAAAATATTAAACAAACCTTTGCTGACAGCGGCTATGACCTGTTTTTCAAACTTCTCAATGCAGCACATTACGGCGTGGCACAAGACCGTGAGCGGGTGATTTTTGTCGGTTTCAGAAAGGATTTGGGGATTAACTATACGTTTCCGACCCCGCATGACAAACGCCACTGCCTGCGTGATGTGATTGGGAATTTAGCCAATTCTGCTCAACCCGCACAAAACAAATCCAAGCCAAACAATGACCTTATTGTGGCAAACCATGAATACATGACCGGTGGTTTTTCCAGTATTTATATGTCCCGTAACCGTGTCAGGGCATGGGATGAACCATCCTTCACCATTCAGGCAGGTGGTCGTCATGCGCCAATTCACCCCAGTGCACCGAAGATGGAAAAATTGCGGACAGATGAATTTAGGTTTGTGCCTGATCATGCGTACCGGCGCTTGAGCGTGCGCGAATGTGCGCGTATTCAAGGCTTCCCGGATGATTTTGTCTTTTTATACAATGACGTCAATCAAGGCTACAAAATGATTGGTAATGCTGTGGCTGTTGGCTTTGCGAACGTATTGGCAACATCCATCCACAGTCATTTGGCACACATTACTCACCAAACAACTCAGCAACCCGCGACACCAGTACGGTTAACCAACGCTACAAATTGTGTAGCACTACAGACGCTGCAAACCGATTGCCAGTTGGCGTTATGGTAAGCGGGTTGTGTGGATAGGGGCTTGACCAGCCAATTGCGTATCAAATTTGAGGCTTACCGTATTGCCGTATGTGAAACGACTACTGGCGGTATGAATACGCATCCTAAACGTAAACTGATTGTCGAAGGTCAGCAGAATGTAGCTGTGACCTTGGCGACTTGCTTGCATCTTTGTCGGCGCAGCGATCTGGTAAAAATGCAGAATCTCCACACAGTTTGAGGTGATGATGATTTTATCAAACTCAGTCGTTCCAACCAAAAACGTGAAGAAATGGC
>CAYNNA010000117.1:0-8257 GCA_964398375.1 uncultured Thiothrix sp. | reverse complement strand
ACATTCCACTGCTAGCGGCAACCTTAAAAGCCATTCCCATCACTGTGACCGCCACCACACCAATAGACGAAGCGATCAGCACCGCAGGCGGCGTACCGTTTGCAGCATTGGATGAAAATTTGATGTTGCGGCACTTACCGGGGGTATTTTGCGCGGGGGAAATGCTGGATTGGGAAGCGCCGACAGGAGGCTATCTCCTGACGGCGTGCCTTGCCAGCGGACGCGAGGCGGGGAATGGCGTCATCCGCTGGTTAGCGCCGGTCAGTGGCAGGCATCCAGCTCCGCAGCCGTAAAGCCCGGCATCCGTGCCGCCATGATCGCATTGGTGAACGTCGCACTCGGACGCATCACCGCCTTGGTCTTGGCAGAATCCGCAAAGAAATAGCCGCCAATATCCACAGGATGCCCCTGAGCGTCCTTCAGTTCTGCCAAGATGGTGGCTTCATTGTCTGTCAGGATTTGCGCCAGCTTGCCGAAATGCGCCGCCATGTCCGGCTCTTCGGTTTGCTTGGCAAGTGCTTGCGCCCAATACATCGCCAGATAGAAATGATTGCCGCGTGTATCCAGCTCACCGGTGCGCGGTTTCGGTGACTTGTCGTTCAACAGCACATGACCAATGGCTTCATCCAGTGTTTCAGACAGCACTTTGGCTTTATTACTACCGTACTGTCTAGCGACCTGCTCAAAGGAAACCGTCAGTGCCAGAAACTCACCCAAGGAATCCCAACTCAGGTGGTTCTCTTCCAGCAATTGCTTAACCAAGACCGGTGCAGTACCACCCGCACCGGTTTCATACAAACCGCCGCCTTTCATCAAAGGAACCACTGACAGCATTTTGGCACTCGTGCCCACTTCCATGATCGGGAACAGGTCAGTCAGGTAGTCGCGCAAAATATTACCTGTCACAGAAATAGTGCTCTTACCACGGATAATCCGCTCCAGAGTGAAACGCATCCCGCGCAACGGCGACATAATGCAAATATCAACATCCGTCAGGTCGTAATCCTTCAGGTAGGTTTTGACCTTTTTGATCAGCTCGGCTTCATGCGGGCGGTACTCATCCAGCCAGAATACCGCAGGCAATTGCGATTCACGCGCCCGTCTGACTGCCAGCCCCACCCAGTCACGCACCGGCAGGTCTTTGGTCTGGCACATACGCCAGATGTCGCCAGCTTCCACGTTTTGTTCAATCAGCACATTGCCCTGATCGTCGACAATACGCGCCACGCCGTCTTCGGGAATTTCAAAGGTCTTGTCATGCGAACCGTATTCTTCGGCTTTTTGCGCCATCAGACCAACGTTCGGCACAGTACCCAAGGTGCGCGGGTCGAACGAACCGTGGGTTTTACAGAAGTTGATGATTTCCTGATAAATACGCGCAAAAGTACTTTCCGGCATCACCGCTTTGGTATCTTTCAAACGACCATCCGGGCCATACATTTTACCGCCATTGCGGATCATGGCTGGCATGGAAGCATCGACAATCACATGGTTGGGGGAATGCAGGTTGGAAATGCCTTTGGCGGAATCCACCATCGCCAGTTCTGGGCGGTGTTCGTAGCAGGCATGAATATCACGCTCAATTTCTTCCCGCAGCGAGGTGGGCAGCGTGGCAATCTTTTCATACACGCTGCTCATGCCGTTGTTCGGGTTGACACCGATTTCCTTGAACAATTCACCGTGCTTGTCAAACAGCTCTTTGTAGAAAATCTTGACGCAGTGACCGAATACAATCGGGTGTGACACTTTCATCATGGTGGCTTTGACGTGCAGCGAGAACATCACGCCGGTTTTCTGCGCATCATCAATCTGCTTTTCATAGAACTCACACAGGGCTTTTTTGCTCATGAACATGCTGTCAATGATTTCGCCTTCCAGCAGGGAAACTTTGGGCTTGAGCACGATGATGTTGCCACTCTTTGTGACCAAATCCATGCGCACATCGCAGTCGCGATCCAGCGTCAGGCATTTCTCACTGCTATAGAAATCGCCGCCGTGCATGTGTGAAACGTGCGTGCGTGATGCTTGACTCCACGCTTTCATTTCATGCGGGTAGGTTTGCGCGTAACGCTTGACCGCAGCCGGAACACGCCGATCCGAGTTGCCTTCACGCAGCACCGGGTTGACCGCACTGCCCAGTACTTTGGAATAACGGCGCAACAGGGCTTTGTCGGCTTCGGTTTGCGGGTCTTCGGGGTAATCCGGCAGTTTGTAGCCTGCGGCTTGCAGTTCCTTGATCGTCGCGATCAATTGCGGCACGGAGGCGCTGATATTGGGCAGTTTGATGATATTGCTATCCGGTTGCTGTGTCAGCTCAGCTAATACCGCCAGATCGTCAGAAACCAGCTGCTCTGGGGGCAGGTAGTCAGAGAACTCGGCAAGGGTACGGGCAGGCAACGACAAATCGTTTTTGATGATCTTGATGCCAGCACCGGAAGCAAAGGTGCGGATAATCGGTAGCAAGGAGCAAGTCGCCAGCAGTGGCGCTTCATCCGTCAACGTGTAAATGACCTTTGGTGTTTCATTATTCATCTATATGTATTCCTAGCAGCGGTATTGTAAGACAATACTATCTAAAAAATGCAAAAATCACCACAAAATCCCCGGTAAAAAACAAAAATTGTCGACAATTTATTGACAATACACCCGCTTTGATGCCTTTGTTGCGGCGCACATAAATATTCCTGTAACATCACTCCCACTTTTTGGCGTTGTTGGATGTTATTGCTCATGTCAGAATCCTCCCTGCAAATCAATCACCTAGCACGTGGCATCGCCACCACCATCCTGCAAGGCTTTAATCGACATTTTGAAATCTTCCAGCGCATCACCGCAGGCGCTAGACAACGTTTTGAAGAAGCCGATTGGAAGGCAGTGCAACTCGCCTCCCGCGAACGTATCGTGCTCTACGATTGGCGCGTCAAAGAAACCGTGTCAATGGTGCAAGAACTCTACGAAATCAAAACCGCGAATCTGGCGCTGTGGCGTGAAGTGAAACATTGCTACATGCGCTTGTTATTGGATCACCAACAACCCGAATTGGCTGAAACCTTTTACACCTCGGTGTTCTGCCATCAGTTTGCGCGTGAACATTACACCAACGAATTTATTTTCGTGCGCAGCTCTATTTCGACCGAATACATTGACTCCAAAGAAATTAGCTATTTGAGTTATTACCCCGGCACTATTGGCTTGCGTGAAACGCTGACACGGATCTTGAAAAACGCCGGTTTTGAATTACCGTTTGAAAACCTAGAACGGGATTTGCGTAATATTTTCCGCGCTATCGTCAAACATTACCGGGGCAAATCCGCCCGCAAAGCGCAATTAAATTTCCAGCTCTCGGTAATTCGCCGCCCGTTTTTCCGCAATAAAGCCGCGTACTTGGTGGGTAGAATGATCAATGGGCGCGAAGACATTCCGTTTGCGTTGCCCATTCTCAATAATGAAAACGGGGGTTTATACATTGACGCGTTGTTGCTAGGGGAAAAACAACTGTCAGTGGTATTCAGTTATTCGCAAGCCTATTTCATGATGGAACACCAAGTACCATCTGCCGTCGTATCTTTTTTACAGCATTTACTGCCACGCCGTGATAAATCAGAACTGTATTCGGCGATTGGTTTGCATAAACAAGGTAAATCAGCGTTTTACCGCGATTTCTTGCACCATTTACGGCATTCCAGCGATGAATTCGTGGTTGCACCGGGGATACGAGGCATGGTGATGATGGTCTTCACCCTGCCCTCTTATCCTTATGTGTTCAAAATCATCAAGGACAAATTCGCTCCGCAAAAAGAATTCACCCGCCAACAAGTCGAAGACAAATACCAGTTGGTTAAGCGCCATGACCGCGTGGGGCGCATGGCGGATATGCTAGAATATTCCAACGTGTTGCTGCCAGTGGAACGTTTCGTGCCAGAACTGCTGCAAGAATTGCAGGAAACCTGTGCCAGCAGCATTAGCTTTGACGGCGACAATATCATCTTCCGGCATATTTATTTAGAGCGGCGCATGATTCCGCTGAATATTTTCATCGAAACCGCTGACGATGAAACGCTGGAACGGGTGATCGACGATTACGGCAATGCTATTAAACAATTGGCTGGCGCGAATATTTTCCCCGGTGACTTCCTCTATAAAAACTTTGGGGTCACGCAATTGGGGCGGGTGGTGTTCTACGATTACGACGAAATCACTTACATGACGGAATGCAATTTCCGCAAAATTCCGCCACCACGTTTTCCTGAAGATGAATTCCGTTCAGAACCTTGGTATTCGGTCGAGCCGAATGATGTATTCCCCGAAGAATTCGGCACGTTTTTGCTGGCAACACCGAAAATCCGCAAGTTTTTCCTCAAATACCACCGCAATTTGCTGGATGCACGTTATTGGCAAGCGAAAAAAGACAATATCAATAACGGGCAATACGAAGATGTGTTTCCCTACCCTGAGGCATTACGCTTCAAGCGGTAGTATACTGAAGGCATGACTGAAACTGCCGACCCTGATTTTTTACAACAACCTGTCACTGCCCTGCGCGGGGTAGGTGATGCGGTCGCGGAAAAATTGGTACGCCTCGGCATCTTGCGCGTCGCTGATTTACTGTTTCACCTGCCCCTGCGCTATCAGGATCGCACCCGCATTTACCCCATCGCCAGCCTCAAAGTCGGGCAGGAAGTGTTAGTCGAAGGTGAAATAGAACACACCGAAGTGGTGCAACGCGGGCGTACCATGTTGCTGTGCTACCTCAACGACGGCAGTGGTTCATTGATCTTACGCTTTTTTCACTTTACTTCTGCCCAGAAATACAGCTTGCGTAAGGGCGTGTTGCTGCGCTGCTTTGGCGAAGTGCGTCAATCCGGTATGAAGCTGGAAATGGCACACCCCGAATGCCATTACCTCAAAGCCGATGACCCCGAACCGATTGCCAACACCCTGACCCCAACGTATCCCACGACCGAAGGTTTGCAACAACGCAGCCTGCGCCGCTTGATTGATTTGGCGTTGGAGCATGTGGAGGAATTACCGGATTTATTGCCGGAAAGTGTGATTAGGCAACACCGTTTTCCACCATTGGCACACGAATTACGCAAATTACACACACCGCCAGCGGGTTCAACCGTGGAGGGAATGCGCCCTTACCGACTGATTTTTGAGGAATTGCTGGCGCATCAACTCGGCGTGCAGCAAGCGCGGCACGAACTCAAACGTGTGCAAGCGCACGTCATGCCAGAAACCAATCACTATTGGCGGCAATTGTTGCGTACCCTGCCCTTTGCCCCGACAGACGCGCAAAACCGCGTAATTGGTGAGATCACTACCGATTTGCAACAAACCGTGCCGATGAATCGTTTGGTGCAAGGCGATGTCGGGTCAGGTAAAACTTTGGTTGCCGTTGCCGCCGCCTTGCACGCGATTGCCAACGGTTTTCAGGTCGCGCTCATGGCGCCTACCGAATTGCTGGCGGAACAGCATTACCAAAATCTGGTACGTTGGCTCGAACCGCTGGGGGTGGAAACCGTGTACATTTCCGGCAATCAAACCCCACGCCAACGCCGCCGCAAAGTCGAAAATTTGTTGCTGGGCATCGGGCATATCGCTGTGGGCACACACGCCTTGTTCCAGCGCACGGTGGAATTCTTGCAACTAGGGCTGATTATTATCGACGAACAGCACCGTTTCGGTGTGCATCAGCGTATGGCACTGCGCGAAAAAGGCAAGCAAGGCGACCATTATCCGCACCAGTTGGTGATGACGGCGACACCGATACCACGCACACTGGCAATGACCGCCTACGGCGATTTGGATTATTCGGTGATTGATGAATTGCCACCGGGGCGTACCCCGATTACCACCGTTGCCCTGAACAATGAACGGCGCGATGAGGTGATTGAACGGATTTCTGCCGCGTGTCGCGAAGGACGGCAGGTGTATTGGGTTTGCACCCTGATCGAAGAATCGGAAGCCTTGCAATGTGAAGCGGCAGAAGTGACCGCTGCGCTGTTGCACGAACGCTTACCGCATGTTGCAGTAGGCTTGGTGCATGGGCGCTTACATGGCGCAGAAAAAGAAAGCATTATGCAGCAGTTCAAAGCCGGTGACATTCAACTGCTGGTTGCCACGACAGTGATTGAAGTCGGGGTGGACGTGCCGAATGCGTCCTTGATGGTGATCGAAAACGCCGAGCGCATGGGCTTGTCGCAATTGCACCAGTTGCGCGGACGGGTTGGGCGCGGCAGCGTTGCCAGTAGTTGCGTGCTGCTGTACCAACACCCGCTGGGCAGGACAGCGCGGAAACGGCTGGATGCAATGCGTACCACCACCGACGGATTCGTGATTGCGGATATTGATCTGGAATTGCGCGGCCCCGGCGAAGTGTTGGGGACGCGCCAAACCGGGGATGTGCGGCTGCGGATTGCGAGTTTGTTGCGTGATCAGCATTTGTTGCCAGCGGTACAAACGGCAGCGCGGGACGTGGTGGCGCATTACCCAGAGCGGGTGGAGGCATTGACCCAACGCTGGTTGCAGCAGCCGGATGGGGAAACGGCGACGCAGTTTTTCCAGAGTTGAGACATCCTCACTTCCTGCTATGCTAACATCAGCAAAAGACAAATCAGTGGGTGACGTTATGGCAGCAGTAGCAGAAAAACTCGACTACCTTTCCGTAGAAGACTATTTAGCAGGCGAAGAAATCAGCGACATTAAACATGAATATGTCGATGGTCAGGTTTACGCAATGGCTGGCGCAAAGGTTAATCACAACCGTATTGCCCGCAATATGTCTGCACTCTTGTGGAATCATTTACGTCACCAACCTTGCGAACCCCTCAGTGGTGACATGCTGGTAAAAACCTTCGGCAAACGCTTCCGCTACCCTGATGTGGTCGTGGTGTGTGATGATGATGCTTCAGACGATGAACGTGTCAGGGAAAGCCCCATCCTCATTATCGAAGTACTGTCCAAAAGCACCCGCAAAAAAGACAAAGGCGAGAAACGGCTGGAATACCTCGCCATCCCTAGCTTGCTGGAATACGTGATGATTGAACAGGATTTTGCCGAAATTGAAGTGCAACGCCGTAGTGCAAGTTGGCAATCCGCTTATTACTTCTTGGGGGATGAGGTGGTGCTGGAATCGGTTAATGCCAGCCTGCCTGTCGAAGCTATTTATGAGCGGGTTAAGAATGAGGATGTGTTGGTGTGGTTAGAGCAGCAAATCAGTCAAAGTTCCGACTGATTTTTGGATGAAATCACTCGAAATTGAAATACAAGGAGTATGACCAATGGGGGCAGCAGAACAGTTACCGCAACACTTTACCTACGCCGACTACGGTGGGGTTATTCCCTGAACTGCTGATTGATTGGGCGTTTATGCAGGAGGAATAAGAGTAAGAGGGCAGACACGGGGGTCTGCCCCTACAATGGCAATCGAAAATTCATGGGCCGTGGGTACACCAAACATCTTCCGTAGGGGTAGACCCCTGTGTCTACCCTCTTCGCTGAAAAAGGGCAGACACGGGGGTCTGCCCCTACAATGGCAATCGAAAATTCATGGGCCGTGGGTACACCAAACATCTTCCGTAGGGGTAGACCCCTGTGTCTACCCTCTTCACCTGAAAAAGGGCAGACACGGGGGTCTGCCCCTACATGTTCAGGGTATCGGTTTCCCATTGGATGGGGTTTGAGGTGATGTTACGTGTGTAAGGTATCGGTTTCCCATTGGGCAGGGTTGGTGGTGATGTAGGCGGCAATTTCACGCAGGGATTGTTCGGTGCGAATAATGTGCTCCCAATAGTTCCGCTGCCATAATTTACCGGAAAATGCTTGCCAATGATGGTATTTAACCCCATCAATATACTGTTTCGTGGTCATCGTTTTAAACCGTTGCACCACATCCGGCAGCGACAACTTCGGCGGAGGAGCATCTTGGATGGTGATGATTCCGTGGATGTGGTTGGGCATAACGACAAAGTGTTCAATACCGATGCCGAAGTAGTGGTTTGGGATTTCATCCCACACCCTTTGTATCATTTTTCCCGCATCATTCAGGTGCATTTCACCATCCATGATATTCCCAAACAAGCATTCACGGTTATGGGTGCAAATGGTGACGAAATACAGACCGTTTTGGAAATAATCATAGCCGTGCAGACGAATAGAACGCCGATGATGAAGATCGGGATTGTAATTTTGCATCCCAATTAGGCAGCGATTCAGAGCCTAGCCCTTTGATTCACGGATCAATGAGTTAAAGGCA
>CAYNNA010000116.1:0-8314 GCA_964398375.1 uncultured Thiothrix sp. | reverse complement strand
CCCCGACATTCGCCTTGTAAGGGCGACGCTCTACCAACTGAGCTAACTACCCGTCGTTCATCAGAGGTCGCTACTGTACAGCATCTTTTAGGGCTTTACCAGCCTTAAATGAAGGAATTTTTGCAGAAGCGATAGAAATTGTTTCACCAGTGCGCGGATTACGCCCAGAACGTGCCTGACGCTCACGTACAAGGAACGTACCAAAGCCAACCAGAGCCACTTGGTCGCCTTTTGCCATTGACTCACTGATCACTTCAACGAATGCTTTGAATGCGCGATCAGTGTCGACCTTGGTCAGACCAGACTTTTTTGCCACTTCATCAATCAATTCTGCCTTATTCATAGAACTTTTCCTTATGAATTCATTATAGGGGAAAACCGAAACACTCCTGCCACTTAACGGTCAGCAGAGCCACCCATGCGGATACGCCCGCTAGTTATACCAGCGACATCTAAAATATGTCAACAAAATGACGGACTTCAGATGCACACAAGTATTTCAACATCCAGTATAGACGCATTAATGCGGTCTGGCAGGACTGGTTTCCTCTTCTTCAGCTAGCACCACTGGTGCAGAAGCCGGTGTTTCCGCATCATCATCCAAGTCCTCATCATCAGCCAATGACACTGGCGCATGTTCTAACGCCAAGGCTAATACCTCATCAATCCACTTAACAGGCCGAATTTCCAAACCTTTTTTGACGTTATCCGGCACTTCCGCCAAATCTTTTTCGTTTTCCTTGGGAATCAGCACCAGCTTAATCCCACCACGGTGTGCTGCCAGCAGTTTTTCCTTCAGACCACCGATGGGCAATACTTCACCGCGCAAAGTAATTTCACCGGTCATGGCAACATCAGCACGTACCGGAATGCGCGTCATCGCTGATACCATCGCTGTTACCATGCCGATACCTGCACTAGGACCGTCTTTCGGTGTTGCACCCTCAGGCACATGGATGTGGACATTATTCTTGCGCAGTGATTTACGGGTAATCCCCAAGCTCCGCGCGCGGCTTTTGACCACTGTCTCGGCAGCATGAATAGACTCTTTCATCACCTCGCCTAAGCGCCCGGTACTTTTGATCATGCCATTGCCCGGCAGCAAAGCACTTTCAATGGTGAGCAAGTCACCGCCAACGGAAGTCCACGCCAACCCCGTGACCTGACCAATCTGGTTACTTTTATCGGCACGCCCGTAATCAAAACGTTTCACACCAAGGTATTTCTCGATGTTACGCGGGGTAACAGAACTCTTCTTCTTATCGCTCAACAAATGCTCTTTAACGGCTTTGCGACATAACTTAGAGATTTCACGATCCAAATTACGCACCCCGGCTTCACGGGTGTAATGGCGAATAATATCCATCACCGCGCTATCGCTAATGGTCAATTCACCTTTCTTCAACCCATTCGCTTTGATTTGCTTAGGAACCAAGTAATTCTTAGCAATGCTGAGCTTTTCGTCTTCGGTGTAACCCGGAATGCGGATAACCTCCATGCGATCCAGCAATGGCCCTGGAATACGCATACTGTTAGAAGTCGCCACGAACATCACATCCGACAAGTCGAAATCAACTTCCAAATAATGGTCGGCGAAGGTGTGGTTTTGTTCCGGGTCTAACACTTCCAACAAGGCAGACGAGGGGTCGCCCCGGAAATCCGTCGACATTTTGTCAATTTCATCCAGCAGGAACAATGGGTTACGGGTTCCCACTTTCGTCAGATTTTGCACAATCTTGCCCGGCAAGGAACCGATGTAAGTACGGCGATGCCCACGAATCTCCGCCTCATCACGCACGCCACCCAGTGCCATACGGGTAAATTTACGCCCGGTCGCACGCGCAATGGATTGTCCCAGTGAGGTTTTACCCACCCCCGGCGGCCCTACCAAGCACAAAATCGGTCCCTTGATCTTTTTGACGCGTTGTTGCACCGCAAGGAATTCGAGGATGCGTTCTTTGACCTCTTCCAAACCGTAATGATCTTCGTTGAGAACCTTCTCGGCATCAGCGAGGTTATTATTCACCTTGGACTTTTTCTTCCAAGGCAAATTAGCCAACCAGTCGATGTAATTGCGCACCACCGTGGCTTCTGCTGACATCGGCGACATCATTTTGAGCTTTTTCAACTCAGCATCGGCTTTTTCTCTGGCTTCTTTGGGCATACCGGCAGCTTCGACTTTACGCGCCAGTTCTTCCATTTCATTCGGCGCAGCATCGTCCATTTCACCCAATTCTTTCTGGATGGCTTTAATTTGCTCGTTAAGATAATACTCACGCTGGCTACGTTCCATTTGTTGCTTGACGCGCCCACGAATTTTTTTCTCGACTTGCAGCAAGTCGATTTCACCTTCCACCAACTCCATCAGGTAATGGACGCGCTCCTCGACATCGAGCATTTCCAATACTTTCTGTTTTTCCACAATCTTCAAACCCAAATGTGCTGCAATGGTATCGGCTAAGCGCACCGGATCATCAATGCTGGATAAGGACGAAAGGATTTCTGGCGGAACTTTTTTATTCAACTTGACGTATTGTTCAAACAAACCCACTAAAGAGCGGCTTAGTACATCAATCTTGCGGCTATCACCGGAAACCGAAGCGGCTACTTTGACCCGTGCAGCGGAAAAGTCGCCGTCATTATCAATCGCGATAATTTCTGCACGCTCCAACCCCTCTACCAATACTTTCAGTGTGCCATCCGGCAGCTTCAGCAATTGCAGAATGGTGGCAAGCGTCCCCATCGTGTGCACATCATCCAAACCAGGGGCGTCCACTTCGGCACTTTTTTGGGCAACCAGCAGAATCTGCTTATTGCTATCCATCGCCATATCCAAGGCTTGGATGGACTTATTACGCCCGACGAACAAGGGGATCACCATGTGTGGATACACCACAACATCGCGCAACGGTAAAACGGGAACGATGATTGATTCAGCCATAATAAGTACTCACTGTGGCAGATAAGAGGGTGGTGTACTGAGAAAACAATCTCAGCACACCAACAAATGTTATTCGCCTGCGGCTAGTTGCTGCTGCGGCTCGACATTTTCATAGATCAGATAAGGTTGGGACTCGCCTTTGACAACGGCATCATCCACCACCACCTTGCTGACGTTCTGCTCAGATGGCAGGTCGTACATGGTATCCAGCAAGATTTTTTCCAGAATAGAACGCAACCCACGCGCCCCGGTTTTGCGCTCCATCGCTTTACGCGCAATCGAATGTAAAGCGTCATCACGGAAGACCAATTCAGCACCTTCCATTTCAAACAACTTGGCGTATTGCTTGGTTAACGCATTGCGCGGCTCGGTGAGAATTTGCACCAAGGCTGTTTCGTCCAGCTCTTCCAAGGTGGCAACCACTGGCAAACGCCCCACGAACTCTGGAATCAAACCGTAATGCACCAAATCTTCCGCTTCGATGTCTTTGATGACTTCACCGAAACTGCGGCTTTCTTCCGGTGACTTCACCTTCGCCGAGAAACCAATGCTGCCCTTTTCGGTACGGCGACGGATGACCTTATCCATACCAGAAAACGCACCGCCCACAATGAATAAGATATTGCGGGTATCGACCTGCAAGAACTCTTGCTGCGGATGCTTACGCCCACCTTGCGGGGGCACAGACGCTACCGTGCCTTCGATCAGTTTCAACAGCGCTTGCTGCACGCCTTCGCCAGACACATCACGGGTAATAGAAGGGTTATCGGCTTTGCGGGAAATCTTGTCGATTTCGTCGATGTAGACAATGCCAGTCTGAGCTTTTTCCACATCGTAATCACATTTTTGCAGCAACTTCTGGATGATGTTTTCCACATCTTCACCGACATAACCGGCTTCCGTCAGGGTCGTGGCATCCGCAATCGTGAACGGCACATTCAGCAACCGTGCCAACGTTTCTGCCAGCAACGTTTTACCGCTACCCGTCGGACCAATCAGCAAAATATTGCTTTTCGCCAGCTCCACATCGTCTTTGCTGCCACCTTTTTTGTACAAGCGCTTATAGTGGTTGTAAACCGCTACTGAAAGCACACGCTTTGCCAGTTCCTGACCAATCACGTACTCGTCCAAGTTACCTTTGAGTTCACGTGGTGTCGGCAGGGAAGATTGTTCGTCAGACCCTTGCGCGGTATGCATTTCCTCTTGAATGATGTCATTGCACAAATCCACACATTCATCACAAATGAACACCGAAGGGCCAGCGATCAGCTTACGCACTTCGTGCTGGCTTTTCCCGCAGAAAGAGCAATACAGCAGCTTGCCGCTATCGTGATCGCCTCTTCTATCTTTACTCATCAGAACCTCTATCCTGTGCCGCTTCACGACACATCAACGATATAAACCAAAAGACTATATTGTGTCCGCATGACTGCTTTCAAACTATATTATTCTAATAAACTTGTCTTGTGACAAGAATACTCGCCTTTTACAAGTATTTTACGCTTCTTTTGCTGAAAAACACCTGTCCAGATACGAAAACAGCCTGTCAAGACAGGCTGTTTTCAGATAAAAGGCGACGCTTACGACCTAAAAATCAGGTACGAACCGTCAAGACTTCATCGATCAAACCGTATTCGCGTGCTGTCACCGCATCCATGAAATTGTCACGGTCGGTATCTTGCTCAATACGTTCCACAGATTGCCCGGTATGGTCAGCCAACACCTTATTCAACACTTCACGCATCTTGAGAATTTCACGGGCTTGAATCGCAATATCTGACGCCTGCCCACGTGATCCGCCTGACGGCTGGTGAATCATGACACGAGAATGTGGCAATGCAAAACGCTTACCCGGCTCACCCGCCGCTAGTAATACCGCGCCCATGCTGGCGGCTTGACCGATACACAAAGTACTGACTTGTGGCTTGATAAACTTCATGGTGTCGTAAATCGCCATGCCTGCGGTAATCACTCCACCCGGCGAATTGATATACAAGTGAATATCTTTCTCAGGGTTTTCGGATTCGAGGAACAGCAACTGCGCCACAATCAGGTTTGCCATGTAATCTTCGACTTCACCCACGCAGAAAATGACCCGCTCCCGCAATAAGCGTGAGTAAATGTCAAAAGCGCGTTCGCCACGAGCCGATTGCTCGATAACCATAGGAACGCCCACAGCGCGTGGTTCATCTGGGTTTCTTACAAACATTACAACCTACCTTAATCTGTGTACTGGAATCAGGCTTGTGCCTGTTCCGGCTTTTTAGGGTTCATGACACTATCGAAATCGCGGGTTTCGTCGTTGACGGTGGCTTTTTCCATGACCCACTCAACAATCATTTCTTCCATGACCGCTGCTTCGATAGTCTGCATGGCTTGACGGTTGCCACGGTAGTAGTTTTTCAGCGCTTGCGGATCTTCGTAGCTGGCAGCCACGGTTTCCAACATTGCCTCAACCCGTGCCGGGTCGCGTTGCAGGCTGTGTTGGCGAATCACTTCACCCACAATCAAACCCAACTTCACGCGGCGCTCTGCTTGCGGCGCAAACAACTCGTCGGGGATATTATCCGCCGGAGAGCCAGTGTTTTGCGAGAACTCATCACGAACGTAGCGGATTTCTTCCTTCACCAGAGACTTGGGAATATCAATCGCGTGTAATTCCGCCAAACCATCCATTACCTGCTGTTTGAGCTGGGTTTTGATAGCGGTGTCGAGTTCGCGCTGCATATTCTTTTTGATTTCCGCACGGAAATCATCCACCGAACCGCTTTCTACGCCGAATTTAGTGATGAAATCGGTGTCAACTTCTGGCAACGTAGCAGCACGTACTTGCTTCATGGTCAGCTTGAATTGTGCCGTTTTGCCTTTCAGGTTTTCAGCGTGGTAGGTATCAGGGAACGCCACATCAATGGTTTTCACTTCACCGGCTTTCATACCAACCAGACCGTCTTCAAAGTCTTTTAACATGCGACCCGCGCCGAGTTCGACCGCATAATCTTCCGCCGCACCGCCTTCAAATGCTTCGCCATCGACAGAACCATCGAAATCGACTTTTACCATGTCACCTACCGCAGCAGCGCGGTCAACTTCATTCCATTCTTGATTTTGCTTGCGGATAACATCAATCATCTTACCGAGATCAGCATCCGTGATTTCAGCAACTGGGCGGGTAATCGTCAGGGTTTCAACGCCTGCAATCACCACATCTGGGTAGACTTGGAAGCTGGCAACAAATTCAAGGTCTTTACCGGCTTCCATCGTTTTCAGGTCGATTTCTGGCAAACCTGCAACACGCAATTTTTCTTGATTAGCGGCATCTTGAAAGGCAGAACCCAGCAATTTTTCCACCACCTCGTAACGCACACCCTCTTCATAGCGTTTTTTGACTACGCTAAACGGCACTTTGCCGGGGCGGAAACCGTCGATCTTGACGCGACCCACCATGCCTTTCAGGCGTTTTTCTACTTCTTGGTCGATTTTTTGGGCAGGAACTGCCACTGTCATTTTGCGGTCGATGTTACCGGTTGTTTCGACAGAAAATTGCATGTAAAAACCTCGTTACAAGCCTGACATCCACCGATGCAGGGCAGATCATCATTAAAATCAAGGAGTTAAAGTGGTGCGAAAAGAGAGACTCGAACTCTCACGCCTTGCGGCGCTGGTACCTAAAACCAGTGCGTCTACCAATTCCGCCATTTTCGCATGTATCAATTGCGGACTCCGGTCAGCAATCCTAACCGGGAATCACGAAGGAGGCGATTATACACAGCCATCTAGCTTTTGCATAATATTTGAAGCGGGAAAAAGTGGGGTGGCTGATGGGGCTCGAACCCACGACCACCGGAATCACAATCCAGTGCTCTACCAACTGAGCTACAGTCACCACTGAAAACTTTATAATCTGCTGGGCATCGAAATGGCGCGCCCGGCAGGGCTCGAACCTGCAACCTACGGCTTAGAAGGCCGTTGCTCTATCCGTTGAGCTACGGGCGCAAGTAGGAGACTAGAAAATAAATGGTCGGAGTAGAGGGATTTGAACCCCCGACCACCTGTACCCAAAACAGGTGCGCTACCAAGCTGCGCTATACTCCGACGTTAATTGAAGTAGAATACGTTGATTCCGTTCCTCAATCAAGAGCGCGAACTATACGTAGCAAGTGCTTTTGCGTCAAGCCCTAAATAAGACTTTATCCGAAAAGTACCGAAGATAGACGCGAATACTACAGTGCCGCCCGCCACGTCGGGGTCAAGGTCAAATACAGCAATATTTCGCCACAAGATCAGAGTGCCACCCTGAAATAAAGGCCTCGAATTGCTGTGGCAGCAAGCGCAAGCCGTCAGTTATCGCTTGATGTACATCTGTACAAATCAGTCAAATATGTCTATAGTGGTACATATGTACTTAAAGTTTGAGACAATATGGACATCACGATAGATACATCAGCATTGATTGCGGTCATTGGCAATGAGAAGACAAAAGATAGGATCATAGAGATAACAATTGGAACATCATTAACTGCTCCCATTTCTGTACACTGGGAGATCGGCAACGCTTTTTCCGCCATGTTCAAAAGAAGAATGATTGATTTAGCAGAGGCAGAGAAAGCATTAAAAATCTACAAATCAATTCCTATACAGTTTATAGATGTGCCGCTAGAGCGTACTCTCCACATAACAAAGAATTTTAATATTTATGCGTATGATGCTTATCTCATTCAATGTGCAGAATTAACGAGCAGCCCATTACTTACTTTAGATAAGAACTTAATAAATGTTGCCAAACAAATGGGGATTACAGTATTGGAGGTGACCGATGAGACAATATAATTTTAGCGAAGCCAGAAAAAACTTTGCATCAGTACTTGAGACAGCAAAACAAGAAGGGATTATTTGTATTTATAAACGTAACGGGGAGGCATATTATCTTACCCCGGCAAAAGTCAAAAGATCCCCTTTAGATGTTGAAGGGATAGATTTACGTCTTTCAAGCACTCAAATCACATCTATTGTAAGAGAGAGCAGAGAAAGAACTTATTTTTAGCCAAAAAATTGCTCGACGACGGGCGCGGTGACAACCCACGATTCTTACTTTCTATTCCCCGCCGCGCCCGTCAAACGAGACATTGAGGCTGTAGAAAAACCTCCAAACCATTTTTTCGATTTTTAGAAATTGAATAAAAGGTGAATTCGACGAATTCGTATCATTAAGTGGCAAACAAGCATCAATGATTGACAGCAGGAAAGCTCAACATGAAAACAATTAAACTTTGCCTTTTCGCCGCCGCTATTGCCACCCTGCTATCCGCAGGTGCGTGTAACGCCACTGATACCTATGTAGCTGAAAATGCTCACAAGATCACCGTGGGTACAGGC
>CAYNNA010000115.1:0-8375 GCA_964398375.1 uncultured Thiothrix sp. | reverse complement strand
GTGTTAGCCCATGCCTTTCCAGTGGAACAGTAGAATCATTGTTACCTGGCACACATGTTGCTAGGTGTTCAAATACACAGATAGGAGATCATGTCATGACAATTGGATTGTTAAGTAATTTATTCGGTGGTGGTTATAAAACATTTTCTGCTAATTCAGG
The DNA here is from genome assembly GCA_964398375.1 of uncultured Thiothrix sp. GTDB lineage: Bacteria > Pseudomonadota > Gammaproteobacteria > Thiotrichales > Thiotrichaceae > Thiothrix. Next base: position 8,215 of record CAYNNA010000115.1, on the reverse strand, counting down.
TTGCGGCTGTTCTGGTAATACTGGTTCATCGAGCGGGAGTTGGGGTGGTAAGTCCTTTGGCGGTGGTTTGTTAGAAGCCAAAAGTGGTTTGCTGGGCGGTCTGTTGGGCGCTAAAACCAATCTGATTAGTAATTTAATCGGCGGTATTGGCGGTGGTTCTAGCGGTGGCAGCCACGGTGGCTCTTCTTGTGGTGGTGCTACTCAGGGTGGTTCCTCTTGTGGTGGCTACGGTAGCCAAGGTTCACAGGGTGGTAACTACAATCAGTACAATGCTGGTGGTTCTAATGCTATTGGTTCTACTGTAGGTGGCTTAGCACAGGGTGTTCATGGTTTGGCGGAAAAAGCGATTTCTGCGACAGGCTTAGGCAGCGCGTTTGCCCCGATTGATGATGCTATCATTCACCCGGTACTTTGGGATCCTATTTCACGGGCGACGGGCGTTGATGTCAGCAAACACCCTGAGGGTGTGCCTGATGTTTCCAATCCCTTGGGTGCAAAGCGCTAATCCCATAGTGGTTGGTCTACAGCAAGTACTAAGGTCAGCCGTGTGCTGGCCTTTTTTTGTGGATGATGCATAGCAAAAAAGTGTAGTATGTAGCCCTTTTCCAACAGCAGTTTTGGGGATTTATGGCAGGCAAAACGCTCTACGATAAGGTCTGGGATGCGCACGTAGTACGGCAAGAAGCCGACGGCACAGCCTTACTCTACATTGACCGTCATTTGGTTCACGAAGTCACTTCACCTCAAGCGTTTGAAGGGCTGCGTCTGGCGAACCGTCAACCTTGGCGCGTCAATTCAATGGTAGCAGTCCCCGATCACAACGTTCCCACCATTGGGCTGGAACACGGTATCACTGACCCCGTAGCCCGTTTGCAAGTTGAAACGCTGGATGCGAATTGCCGCACGTTTGGTATTACCGAATTCAATATTGGCGACATCCGCCAAGGCATCGTCCACGTCATCGGCCCTGAGCAAGGCGCAACTTTGCCCGGCATGACCGTGGTTTGCGGCGATTCGCACACTTCCACGCACGGCGCATTCGGCGCACTGGCGCACGGTATCGGCACATCCGAAGTCGAACACGTCATGGCAACCCAATGCCTGATTCAGAAAAAGATGAAGAACATGCTGATCAGCGTGGATGGCAAAGTTGGTGCGGGTGTGACCGCCAAAGACATCGTGTTGGCGATCATTGGTGAAATCGGCACAGCGGGTGGCACAGGTTACGCCATCGAATTCGGCGGTGAAGCCATCCGCGATCTGTCGATGGAAGGGCGCATGACCGTGTGTAACATGGCTATTGAAGGCGGTGCGCGTGCAGGCATGATTGCGGTGGATGACACCACCATCAACTACGTCAAAGGTCGCCCTTACGCACCGCAGGGAGCACATTGGGAGCAAGCCGTTGCCGCATGGCAAGATCTGCATTCTGATGCGGATGCGGTGTTTGATCGGGTGATTCACCTTGATGCCGCCAGCATCCAACCGCAAGTAACATGGGGAACATCCCCCGAAATGGTGTTGCCAGTCAACGGCAAAACGCCAGACCCTGCCAATGAAACTGATCCGGTCAAAGCTAGCGGCATCCGCGCCGCGCTCAAATACATGGGTTTGGAAGCGAATACGCCGATTACCGCCGTGCAAATCGACAAAGTATTCATCGGTTCCTGCACCAATTCGCGCATCGAAGATTTACGCGCTGCCGCTGAAGTTGCCAAAGGTCGCAAAGTTGCGGCGAATGTGAAGCTGGCAATGGTTGTCCCCGGCTCTGGCTTGGTCAAGCAACAGGCGGAAAACGAAGGCTTGGACAAAATTTTCATCGAAGCTGGGTTTGAATGGCGTGCGCCGGGTTGTTCCATGTGTTTGGCGATGAATGCCGACCGCCTCGAACCGGGCGAACGTTGTGCTTCTACCTCCAACCGCAATTTTGAAGGGCGGCAAGGGCAGGGCGGACGTACCCACTTGGTTAGCCCTGCAATGGCAGCAGCGGCAGCCGTGACCGGTCATTTCGCGGATGTGAGGGCACTCTAATGGAAAAATTTACTGTACACACTGGCTTAGTCGTACCCCTCGACCGTTCCAACGTCGATACTGATGCGATTATCCCTAAGCAATATTTGAAATCCATCCAGCGCACTGGCTTTGGTCCCACGTTGTTTGACGACTGGCGTTACCTTGAACCGGGCGAACCGGGTATGGATCACAGCAAGCGTACCCCGAACCCCGATTTCGTGCTGAATGCGCCGCGTTATGCCGGTGCGTCCGTGCTGTTGGCGCGTGAAAACTTCGGCTGTGGTTCCTCGCGGGAACACGCGGTGTGGGCATTGACGGATTACGGTATTCGGGCGGTGATTGCACCGAGTTACGCGGATATTTTCTTCAACAACAGCTTCAAGAATGGCTTGCTGCCGTTGACCTTGCCTGCTGAAGTGATTGATCAGTTATTCGTTGAGGCGCAAGCCACCGAAGGCTATCAACTCACTGTGAATCTGGAAGAGCAGCAGGTGGTCACGCCAAGCGGTGCAGAGTTTGCGTTTAGCATTGACGACTTCCGCAAGTATTGCCTGCTGAACGGTTTGGATGATATTGGGCTGACGTTGCAACACGCTGATGATATTCGGGCGTATGAAGCACGCCGCCAGCAACAAGCACCTTGGTTGTTTTAGTATTCGATTGTAGGTCGGGCTTCAGCCCGACATGTCGGACTAAAGTCCTACCTACGGTATTATTTTAAGATTGGGTTAGATGGTTATGACACACAAAATTTTAGTATTGCCCGGTGACGGCATTGGCCCGGAAATCGTGGCAGAAGCGGTTAAAGTCCTCAACGTGTTCACTGCTGAAGGCAATCTGTCGGTAGCGTTGGAATACGCCAATATTGGCGGTATCGCTTACGACAAAGAAGGGCAGCCGTACCCCGATTCCACCCGTGCGTTGGCACAAAAAGCCGATGCTATTTTGCTTGGTGCGGTCGGTGGTCCGCAATACGATGCGTTGGATCGCCCATTGCGCCCCGAACGGGGTTTACTGGCTATCCGCGCTGATTTGGGTTTGTTTGCCAACCTGCGCCCCGCAATTTTGTACGAAGAGCTGGCATCCGCTTCCACCCTGAAACCGGAAGTGGTCGCAGGTTTGGACATTATGATCGTGCGCGAACTGACCGGCGGCATCTACTTCGGTCAACCACGCGGCATACGTGTGCTGGACAATGGTGAGCGTCAAGGCTTCAATTCCGCCACTTACACCGAATCCGAAATCGAACGCATTGCCCGCGTCGGCTTTGAAACCGCGATGAAGCGCAACAAGCGTTTGTGTTCCGTCGATAAAGCCAATGTGTTGGAAGTCTGCGAACTGTGGCGCGAAATCGTCGAAAAAGTTGGCAAGGAATACCCCGAAGTCGAACTTAGCCACATGTACGTCGATAACGCGGCGATGCAATTGGTACGTGCGCCCAAGCAATTCGATGTAATCGTAACCAGTAACCTGTTCGGTGATGTGCTCTCTGATGCGGCGGCAATGCTGACCGGTTCTATTGGCATGTTGCCGTCTGCTTCCCTGAATTCTTCTGCGTGCGGCTTGTACGAACCGATCCACGGTTCAGCACCCGACATCGCAGGCAAAGGCATTGCCAACCCGTTGGCAACCATTCTGTCCGTGGCCATGTTGCTGCGTTACAGCCTCAACAGTCCAGAACTGGCTGAGCGCATCGAGCGGGCAGTGAAAACAGTACTGGCATCAGGCGTGCGCACTGGCGACATTTATACCGAGGGCGACCGCAAGGTGGGCACGGCAGAAATGGGTGACGCGGTTGTGGCAGCTTTACAAGGGTAATCATGGCTAAGACTTACAATGTAGCAGTTGTTGGTGCAGGCAGTCTGGTTGGCGAAGCCATACTGGACTTGCTGGCAAAGCGTAAATTTCCGATTGGCAACATTTATGCGTTGGAATTTGAGACGGATGGCGAACAATACGTCGATTTCGGCAATAAAACGCTGGATATTGAATCAGTCGAAGATTTTGACTTTTCCAGCGTGCAATTAGCGTTATTTGCCAGCACCGAAAGTGTAGCGGCTGATTATGTACCAAAAGCGGTCGCGGCTGGTTGCATTGTTATTGATGATAGTGCCTGTTTCCGTTTGGAGGCGGATGTACCGTTAGTCGTACCGGAGGTGAATCCAAACGCCATTGCGGGGTATAAGCAACGCGGGATTATTGCGAATCCCGGTAGTATGGTAAGCCAAATGCTGGTGGCGTTAAAACCCTTGCATGATGCTGCTGAAATTACGCGCATTAATGTGGCGACGTATCAGGCTGTTTCCGGCACGGGGCGGGTAGGTATCAATGAGTTGGCGCATCAGACGGCGCAATTGCTCAATGCACGACCGGTCGAGCCGGAACTGTATGCCAAACAGATTGCTTTCAATCTCTTCCCACATATTGGCGCGTTTCAGGATAACGGCTATACCTGGGAAGAAATGAAAATGGTGCAGGAAACTCGTAAAATCATGGGCTTGCCTGAACTTGGGGTGAATCCAACAGCGGTGCGTGTCCCCGTGTTTTTTGGTCATGCGGCGGCTGTTCACATTGAGACACAACGTAAGCTGACGGCGGTGGAAGCAACGGGGTTGTTACGGCAGGCCGCAGGTGTGGTGGTGCTGGATGAGCGGATGGACGGTGGTTATCCAACCCCTGTCACCGAAGCGGTCAATACGGATGCAGTGTATGTTAGCCGTATCCGTGAAGATATTTCTTGTATATCTGGCTTAGATTTATGGGTGGTTGCTGATAATGTCCGTAAAGGTGCTGCACTAAACAGCGTGCAGATTGCGGAGATATTAGTGCATGATTATCTGTAGGTGTGGTTAAGCGGGAATTAATTCATTCTTGTCCACAATGAGCCACAGATAGAATGGGTGTAAGCACCTATTCAATAGCTAATATTCGGGGCAGCATTGCTTGGCATAATGTACTAATATATATTCCAGCGCTAAGAAGCAATAACTAGAATCGCTATTCATCATAATAATTAAGGGCGGAATAATGCTTACACAGGTGATGAATTGGGAATGCCACAATCTTATACAGATAAAGAATCAATTGAAGGGGAATTGCAGTGAATAAACAAGCCTTGAGCTTAGCTATATTCATCGCTGGAGCATATCCAGCGGCTTCCAGCGCTTTGGGGCTTGGGGATATTGAATCCAACTCTCACCTGAACCAGCCATTACGCGCAAAAATTGACTTATTGTCTGCTGCCCCGGCAGATGCCAGTAAAATTCAAGTCCGTTTAGCACCACCCGAAGTATTTAATCGAGTCGGTGTGGCACGTCCTGAGTTTCTGGGAAGTTTGCGTTTTACACCCACAGTGCAAGGCGGCAAACCAGTCATTTTGGTGTCATCCGATGCGCCGATTCAGGAACCCTTTGTTAATTTCCTGCTGGAAGTAAGCTGGCCACAAGGTCAGTTGCTCAAAGAATACACGGTAATGTTGGATCCGCCAGTACTGATGCAACCGGGCAATACGGTTGCGGGCGAGGCTGCCGTGCGGGCAGAGCCTAAAGCAGCGGGTAATGTACGCCGTCAGACATCTCCAGCACCCGTGGCTAATCAAGCAGCACCGCAGCAGCAACAGGCGGAAGCTCCGGCGCGGAACCGTACTTACCGTGTCAAATCGGGGGATACCCTATTCTCGGTCGCTTCACGCCTCCAACGTTCCGGTGTTAGTAATGATCAGATGATGATGGCTTTGTTCCGTGCCAATCCGGGGGCATTTATTGATAAAAACATCAATAACCTCCGTGCCGGTGCGGTGATGAAAGCGCCAAGTAGTAGCGATATTAAAGCGGTGTCACGTGCTGAAGCACGGCGTCAGATTCGCCAGCAAAATGCTGAGTGGCGTGAATTAAGAAAGTCTCTGGCAGGTAATACCGTACCGCAACAAATGTCTGCTAAGTCCGCAGCAAAGCAGCCAGACCAGAAAACCGCTGCATCTGAACCCCCAAGCCAAGCAGCGAATAACGCTACCGATAAAGCGCGTCTGGAAGTATTGGGTGCAAAAACAGGTCAATCAGCAGCCAACGATGCCGCAGTGGCGGCAGGTACGGCGAAACTGGCGGAAATTGAAAAGCAATTGGCGCTGGCGAATGAGTCATTAGCCGCCCGTCAAAATGAAAACAATGAACTCAAGTCACGTGTTACTGACCTTGAGTCTATGCTGAGCAAGAAAAATCGCTTATTGGCATTGCGTGATACCCAGCTTGCGGATTTACAAAAACAGTTATCCGCTAATGGTGTGCAGGTAGCGCCGCTGACTGATACCACCGATGCCCCTGATGGACAGCCAGTTGCTGTTACACCTGATCAGGGCAAAGACATTCAGACTCACATGGCGAATGTCGCAGGGCAAGACAATAACGCGGTTATCAGAACCGAGCCACCAGCAGCACAACCTGAGACGCCGCAGCAGGAAGTTATTGGCGCACCACCTGCAACCGATAGCCGCCCAACTCCGGCAGGCATGTCGACGGGCAATGCGAATGCTGTGCCGTTAAAACCGCCAGCCATTGTACCCGTTACCCCAGCGCCAGAGGCTCAACCGGCACCCAAAGCACCGCCGGTATTTGCTGATCAGGCCAGTGAGGGTAATGACCTGCTGAGTTTGCTGACCTCACCATTGGCACTGAAAATTGGTGCGGGTTCGCTGGCGTTGTTATTGTTACTGTGGTTGCTGGGGCGTCGGCGTAAACCGGATGAGGCAAGCCAGGCAAACAGCCGTGTTGCCAATTTTGATGATGATTTCGACCCACCCATTGAGAAGGAAGCCTTAACGCTGGGTTCTTTGGAACGTGAGTTGGAACGTGCAGAGAAAACCTCTGGCGTCCGGGCAGGTAATGCCGGTACGCAGTATTCGCAAGACCCGTTTGGGCTGGGGGGGGACGATGAGGATGAGGAGACTCGCGGTGCGGTCGCTTCGCCTGCTGCCGCCGATCAAGCTGAGGATGATTGCCTGACCGAGGCGAATGTTTACATCGCTTATGGTCTGTATCAACAAGCCGAGAGTGAGCTAAAGAAATGCATTGAGCGCTCCCCTGAAAAGTTGGAATACCGCCACAAGTTATTGGAATGCTATTTCGTGGCGAATAATCGCGATTCCTTTGATAATCACGCCCAACAGTTCGCGATGATGCAAGGTGCAGGTCGGGATGCGTTGTGGCAATCGGTTGCTGAGTGGGGTCGTAAGATTAGCCCTGATAACCGTTTGTATCAGGGGAATGGGCATTCAGCCGCGTCGTCTGCGGCTACCGCACCTTCTGTTGCAGCCACGGTGGCGACGGCGTTGGGTGGTGTGGCAGCGGCAACGGCTGGGGTAGCTTTAGCGAAGTCCCCTGAGGTGGCTAAAGCGTCTGTGGCAGAGCAGCCCCAAGCGCTTCATCATGCGGCATCACCGGCGTTGCCTGAAGATGATTTCAGCGATTTGGATTTGGGTGAACTGGATTTCGATGACATTGATCTCGATAAACTGTTGCAAGATGGTAATGATGCCGAGCCGCAGGCACAGCCAGCCTCCGTCCCTGAATTGCCGGAGTTAGCAGCCGATTTGTCGCATAAGGCTAAAGAGGCGATGCCTGAACAGGATGACTTCGAATTGGACGATTTAGACGATAACTTCGATCTGGATTTCGATTTGGAGCCGGAGGGTACGCCACAAGCTCAGAGCCAGCCGCAACCTGCTACGGTAGCTGCTACGCCACAGTACCAGCAAGACGATGAGCTTGACGATCTGTTGGATTTTGATCTTGATGAGTTTGATGGCAATACGGCAGTTGCCGCTCCTCCAGCAGTGGCGGCTTCGAGTGCCACGCATCTGAACCTGCATCTGGATAATGAAACCGGCATCAAGCGTATTTTGCCGAAAGACACCTTCTACGCGCCCATTAGCGACGAAGATAAGGATTGGTTGGGCGATATTGATGATGCGCTGTCATTCCTCGATTTCCCGGATGAGGAAATCGACTTGCACGAAGCGCACATCAGCACCAAGCTGGATCTTGCCCGTGCTTATCTGGATATGGGCGACATCGAAGGTGCTCGGAGTACTTTGGAAGAGGTCATGGTCGAAGGCAACGACGATCAGCGCCGTGAAGCCGAAGTATTGTTGCACCGGGTGTGACCGGAAGTGATGCCAGCTTCTATTAAGCGGCATGGTGGGAGGAAT
>CAYNNA010000114.1:0-8400 GCA_964398375.1 uncultured Thiothrix sp. | reverse complement strand
TCAAGATCGCGTGGCAGGGGGCTTGCCACAGGCAGGTGTGATCAGTGTGCCGATTTTGTATTACCGCTTGCTGATGTTGGCTTGGGCGTTGTGGTTGGCCGTGGCGCTGCTGGGGTGGTTGCGGTGGGGCTGGACTGCCATTAACCAGGGCGGGTTGTGGCAGCCTCATAGCTCTGTCACCCAAACGCCTACCGTCAATACGGATTCGGGTTGACGGGCGACGCTTTACACTTTGGCTTTCGGTTGTAGCCAGTCCTGCGCACTCTTGGTAATCGCCAAGACCGCAGGATGGCTAATCCGCCGCTCCACCGAAATGGCAAAAAATTGTTCCACTACCCCGCCTGCCCGCCCAATGCAGTGAATATCCGGCTCTTGGGTAAAGGTATCTTCCTGTACTGAGGGGGCGACAAAAATCCCTGCCCCACCAAAGCCAAATGCCCGCATCAGCGCACTGTCATCAAACTCCCCAACAATCGTTGGCTGTACTTTTTGTTGATGAAACCAATTCATCAGTTCATTACGCACTGAGGTGCCTTCGCTCGGAATCAGCAAGGGCGCATTGTGTAAGCATTGTGGGAATTCGCCCTGCAAGCGTGCTTTCAGCGTGGTATGTGCAAAAAAGCTAATGCCGCTGAAACCTAAACGGTGCGAAAAGCCTTTGATTGACATGGTATTGGGGAGGGGTTTATCCGCAATCACCAGTTCCATGCGGTGCATGGCGAGTTCTCCCAACAGGTCGTCGAGGGGGCCTTCGTTACAGACAATGTGAATTTGCGGGCTGAGTTGCATTGCCGGTTCCAGCAATTTGTAGGCAATGGTTTTAGGCACAACATCGACGATACCCACCCTAAACAAGCGTGCCTGCCCGGAAGGGTGTGTCTGCAAGGCTTGTTCCAAGGCAATGCCCAGTTGGAAAATTTCATCGGCATAACGCCGGGCGGTATGCCCTGCATCGGTGAGTTCCAGATTACGGCCTTGTTTGCGGAAGAGTTTGACGCCGAGGGAATCTTCCAGCAATTGCAATTGCCCGCTGATGGTTTGCGGGGTCAGGTTCAGGCTTTCGCAGGCACGTACAATGCTGCCGAGTGTGGCGACTTCGCGAAAGTAATATAAGTGTTTGAAATTGATCACGTTAACTGTCCTGGATCTTACGTAACTCTTGTTCGCACAGGGATTTTAACATGGCCAATGCATCATTTAGCATGGCAGTGCGTACTTGCTGGAGTTGGTATTTGATGTGGTTGCGTCCTGCCTCTAGCCAATTATCCCAGCGGGCTTGATCGTGCTCACTCCACCAGTCGGGGGTATTGGCGGGATGATAAGCCAGTTTGTCGAGATCCAGCAGATCGTAAATATTGACCCACTCGCCTTCCACTTTCAGCATCAGGCTAGGGTTAAACAGGTAATGCCCTTGGCGTACCCGATAAAATAATTTGCGGTTGTAACGGTCATCGCGGTACATCTCGTTTTTCGAGAAGACACTGGAAATGTAGGCGCGTTGTTTGCGTGGCAGGCTTAACACTGGGGGCGGGAAATGCGCCACCGCATCCATAATGTCTTGCGTACTAAAGCCACCGCGCCCACCGATTTTGACGGGCAAGGCACGATAGAACAGCGCAATCATCATATTGAGCAGGAAAAACTCCATGCCGTGCTGGTCGAGTTTTAGTAATTTCCCGTCGATTTGAATACTCAAACTGTCGGGGGCAAGTTGTCGGTAAATGCTGGCAAGGTGATGTTTGGCGTATTTTTCGTCTTTGCTGGCTTGCTGTAAGGCAATTTGAAACGCGGTGAAGTGGTTGTTATCCACGCATTCGGGGTTGGCACCGAGTGCCGCCAGTTCATTAATCAGGCTGGCGTTGCCCAGCCAAGCCGCCACCATGAGTGGGGTTTGGTTGAAGGGGTTGCGGAAATCCACACCGAATTTATTGAGCTGGTTGCGCAGTGCTACCGGGTTTTTCAGTTGATAAGGCAGGTAATATTTCTGCTGTAACTGCTTGATACCATTGCTGGGATGCCGAGCCGGTTTGAAGTCAACCTTGAGTAAATCACGCAAGCACTGCCGATCTTCATAAACCAGCGCCACTTCAAATAGTGCCAACCTGGCTTTTTTATCCCCTTGCTGGATGGCTTGGGTGTGCAGTTGCTGCAAGGTTTCGCCGCTGTAAACTGCCCACTCCGGTTGTTGTTGCTGGAGAATTTCTTGACGAATGCGGTCCGCTTGTTCTTGCTTGCCTTGCAATTCGAGTTTGTGAGCTTCGCGCTGCCATTCTTCGCGGCTGGAATTCTGATTGGCAAGATTGAGGGTCTCTTGCGCATTGTGCAAGCCGAGTAAATCCAGTAGGTATTGTTTGGAATCGGCTTCGATCCAGTACAAATTACGCACTGCGCGAGTCAGGGCAACGTAGAGGGCGTTAATGTAAAACTTGTAGGTTTCCAGTGACTTATCGGTTTTATTTTTAGCCCTTGCGTAAGTTAAGTCTTGTTGCAGATCCGCGTGTGTGACACCAGCGCTGATCTCGCGGAAGCGCTTGTTTTCGGCACTCAGGAAGTTGTAGAGGATAATATTGTCGTATTCCAAACCTTTGGCTTCTTGGATCGAGAAAACCAGCGGGGTGTTGAAATGCTGTTGGGCTTCGGCTTTTTGTTCGGGGTGCATGACCACCACGGCGAAACGGGTGGAACTTCGGGTTTTGGCATCGAGTTCGCGGCGGATATTATCGCGGTCTTGCAGGAAGACCACATCGCCTTGCACATGCCCATTGCTGTGCACCAGATAATTGCTTTCGCGGTCAATCGAGCCGAAGCGGGCATTTTTGAGCAGCAAAATCCGGTTTGCCAGCGCGGTGACTTGCGGGGAATTACGGTAATTGGTGCTAAGGATGCGGATTAAATCGACATCCGCCTGCAATTCGCCGTGGGTGTAAAATAGGCTTTTGAGCTTGCTCCACGAGAAAAAATTGGGGTGGACGATTTGGTTGGAATCGCCACACAGCAAAAATCCCGTGGGGTCACGCAAGGTTTTGAGAATCAGGAAAAGCTGGATATTGGTTAAATCCTGCACTTCGTCAACCACCACAAAATCGTAGCGTTGCTCGACCCGCGCTAGGTATTGGTGGCTGAGAATATTGCTGTCATAACGCTGGTTTTCCTGCAAAAAGCTCAGATAACGGCTGAAAATATCGTAAACAACCGGGCGTTCCTCTTCCAGAAAAATGAATTGCTTAATGCCGAGATTGAGGTATTCGTCGCGGCTGAGGTAAGCGCTGTCAACGGAGGGGCCGGTTATGACCCCTTTGAATTCCTCGAACAGTTTATGCGCATCTTTAATAGGCGTGCGCGGTAAGCGGCTGAACCACTGCGCAAATTCGCGGAAGTGAAGCGGTTTGCCGCTGGGGATTTGAATGCTTTCGAGAAACTCTTGGAAGGAGAGGAAATCAACGTGTTGTTGGGCGTTTTCGTAGCCGTGCGCGTAATACAGGTCACGGGAATTTTTCACCAAATACGGCGATAGCGTGACGTACAGAACATCGCCGGGGCAGGCTTTGAGCTTTTCCAGTGTCAACGCTGTTTTGCCGCTGCCTGCTGAACCGATGATGACCAGTGGTGGCGGTAGCTCAAACACGGCTTGTTGGGTGTCGTCAAACGAGATGATTTTATCCAGCAAATTGAAACGCCCGTGCTGGGTATTGACGTAGGCAAGCTTGGGCGTGTCTTCAGGGATGTGTTCGAGTGCAGGGATTTTGTCTTCGTCGATGACCGCACCGTGGTTGAGGAAGCGCGAACCCGCGTAGTCGTGGCTTTTGAGGTATTCCAATACCAATGCATAGCGTTGGTGTTGGTGCTGGTAAAATGCCAGTAGCAAACGGTCGCTGCGGTTGAGCCGCGCACGGTATAAGTTGTCCCCGATTTTTTTGACATCAGCGGATTTGAGGTCGTCAGCTTCTATCAATGAGCGCCATTTGCTGAAGCCGTTGATTTTGTCAGGGTTGAGTTCGTTATAAAGTAATATCTGCATGATAGGAGATTAGTTGGGTTTGGGCGTTAAGGCAATTGCTGCGTGGTTTTCGGCACACGGGTGTTGCCCTTATGAAAGTACCCCGCCCAAGCGGCGGCGAAATGCTTTTGCCATTTCTGGTTCATTGGGCATCAGCATGTTGATCAGGTTGATGATCATTTCTTTAACAGCACCGCCCTTATAGTCTGGTGCGGCATTGAAAATGTTGAACAGGTGTTCCATCGCTGCATGGTACTGGTGTTCGGCAACCAAACAGATGGCGAGGTCAAAATGGGCGTCATAATCCGCCGGATTGACGGCAATATGTTGTAGCAGCGTGTCTTTCCCTGCGGTTTTGCTGGCAAAATCTTGGAATGTCAGTTGCCCGATCAGTGAGCGTCCGGTATCCGTTTGTTTAGCGCTGTCCGGCAGGCGGTTGAACAGCGATTTGGCAGGTTCCAGTTGCCCGATGTCGAGCATGATTTGCACCATGTCCATCGCCACACGGGTATTGGAAGGGTCTTGCTGGATAGCTTGGGTTAGCAGGTTGACCGCTGCGATGGTATCGCCTGCTAGGTGTTGCTGACGTGCCTGCATCCGCATTTCGTCACTTTGCCGGAATACCCCGAACGTCTTCAACAATTGGCGCAACTCATCGGTTTCTAGCAAGCCTTCTTCGGTGCGCACGACTTCACCCCCCCTGAAAACCTTCAGCGTGGGAACATTTTTTACAGCGTATTCCGTAATCAACTCAGGCTGCTCATCCATATCCACCTTGGCAAAGATGAATTGCCCGGCAAACTCCTTTGCCAACGCGACCAAGGACGCTTCAAGATGAATGCACGGTTCCGACCACACCGCCATGAATTCAACCACCACGGGCAGCTTGTGTGATTTCAACAGCACGGAGGTGTCGAAACTTTTTTTGGAGATTTCAAAGATCAAAGCGTCTGCTTGGCTCATTAGGTTTTCCTGTCAAATAGCAAGGTCTGTGGTTAGGCGTAATCGTAGCATGATGTCGAACGGTCACAGATATTTCTGTGCACTGACTCCCATCAGGTGTTCGACTTTTTGCACGTTTTTGAAGCCTGCCGCTTTGAGGCGGTGGATAACGCCATCGACAAAGCTGCTGCCTTTTTTGACGACGTGTGGATTGCCGGTGTAATGAAACAGCCGCCCGTCACGGCGTAGCACGCGGAAGAGTTCGCGGTAGAATTCTTCGCTGTATAGCTCTCCCGCGAGGGAAAAACGCGGGGGGTCGTGAATGACCGCATCAAACGAAGCCGCAGGCAGGGTGCTTATTAGATCGTAGCTGCTGCCTTGGCGTTGCACAATCCCCGCTTGCTTCAAGTCGTTTGACCAAGGGTTAAGTGCTCGCAGCCCCATGACCGCCGGGCTTAGTTCTATACTGAGCACTTCGCTTGCACCTAGGCGGTGGGCAGCGATAGCGGCATAGCCTAATCCGCTACAGCAGTCCAGCACCTTGTCACCTTTGCGCACGGCTTGTTGCGCCATCTCGGAAGCACTGGTAAAAGGGTCGGTTCCCTTGGAGATGTGCATTTTGACACCGCTAATTTCCAGCAACGGTGCGCTAGTGGTGGGAACGAGCTTGTAGTAGCCGGTGCTACGATCCTCCAACGGGGTCATTGCACCATCGTGACAGAGGTAGATCCGCTGGGTCTTTTTGACGATGCTTTTGAGGGTGTCGATGGAGAGTCGATTGTCTGCGTCGAGTACTAGACTTTGAGCATTGATAGCAAAATCTTGTTCCGAAAGGTTCAGATCGGTGGAAAGCCGGACGCTGGAAAGCCCGCTGGCGATAGCATCCAACGCTTGTTTGGCATTGTCGGTGTGAAAGTAGTAGTTGGGCATAAAAAGTCTTGAACCAGCGCTTGTCCATCGAGATAACATTTTAATCGGGATAGCGACAGCTTGTCAGCCGTGTTATGTTCAGCGTAATCATGGTTGCAGCAAAGGATAGTCATGCCCCGCTTGGATATTTACCACGAAACGGTCAAACATGCTTTGGTCAAGGATGGCTGGACGATTACGCATGACCCATACAAACTGACCATTGGCAAAAAACGCCTGTTTGCTGATCTTGGTGCGGAAATGCTCCTCAGCGCAGAGAAAGGGACGCGCCGGATTGTGGTTGAGATCAAGAGCTTTACGGGTGTATCCGATGTCAACGATTTAGAACAGGCTATTGGGCAATATGTTCTGTATAAACAAATCATGCTGCAAACCGAGCCTGATCGGGAATTGTTTCTGGCTGTCACCAAAAAAGTAGCGAATACTATTTTCTCTGTTGAAATTGGTCAGATATTGCTGGATGGCAATATTGTTAAAGTTCTGGTGTTTGATCCTGAAAGCGAGGTCATTACGCAATGGCTACCGAATTGAATTACCCTGAAATCATCAAAAAAATTCTGCTGGAATACCTCAAGTACGATTCAGCAGATGATGTCATCAAATCCAGTGTGAGTTTTGATGATGAACACGGCAATTACGTTTTATTACAAGCGGGTTGGCGTGGGGATGATTATTTGCAAGGTGCGATTATCCATGTTCAGTTGATTGATGATAAAATTTGGATTCAGTATGACGGTACGGAAGAGGGTATTGCGACTGAATTGGTAGATGCAGGAATCCCTAAAGTGGATATTGTGTTGGGATTCCGGCATCCTTCGGTAAGGCAATACACAGGATTTGCCGTAGTTTAAGCCTCAAAAAGCAGCCTGCCGTTGTTTTGCACGTAGCTCAGTGGAATCTTCGGATTGTTGATGTCTTTGCCGCCATCATCGTACCATTTCTTTTCCCATTTGGCGTAGAATGACTCCATCTGTTCTGGTTTCAGTACAAAAAGCTGTTGCAGTTCAATGCCTTTTGTAGACGGCAAACACCCAATCTACCTGTCGGTATTTAGCGATAATCGTCGGGTTCATGTGGTGGTGAGTGGAAAAGCTCTTGGTCAGTGATGTGTTGACCGACTTAAGTTCGTATTCGTTTCCAGCCGCATCTCTGGCATCATTACCCTCACGCCCCGGTAACACTTCAAGGCTGGTAGTCAGGATGACTTGCAGAAGTTTGCTGCCATTGTCCTGAAAAATGTCATTAATGCCGTGTTCACAGGAATAGCCCGATGCTTTTTGATCTTGGTATCCAGCCTGCCTACCATTCGGCGCGTGGTGCGATGTATTGTGCCGATTCGTTGGAGATGCTGGCGAAGTTGCCGGATGAAAGCGTGAATCTGGTGATGACCAGCCCGCCGTTTGCGCTGCAACGCAAGAAGGAGTATGGCAACAAGGAGCAGCATGAATACGTGGAGTGGCTGGCGGCGTTTGGCAAGCTGGTGTTCCAGAAACTGAAGCCGGATGGCAGTTTTGTGCTGGATTTGGGGGGGGCGTATCAGAAGGGTGTGCCTGCGCGAAGTCTGTACAATTTTCGGGTGTTGTTGAAGTTTTGCGATGAACTGGGGTTTACGCTGGCGGAAGATTTTTACTGGTACAACCCGTCGAAGTTGCCCAGCCCGATTGAGTGGGTGAACAAGCGCAAGTTGCGGGCGAAGGATTCGGTGAATACGGTCTGGTGGTTCAGCAAGACCGAGTGGCCTAAAGCAGATGTCAGCAAGGTGTTGGCGGAATACAGTCCGCGCATGAAAAAGCTGCTGGAAGCACCGGAGGCGTTTTATACCCCGGCAAAACGTCCGTCCGGGCATGACATTTCGGGCAGTTTTGGCAAGGACAATGGCGGGGCTATCCCGTCCAACCTGTTGCAAATCCCGAATACGGAATCGAATGGCGGGTATCTGTCCGGCTGCAAGCTGCTGGGAGTCAAGAGCCATCCGGCGCGGTTTCCTGCCAAGTTGCCGGAGTTTTTCATCAAATTCCTGACCGAACCGGGGGATTTGGTAGTGGATATTTTCGGTGGCTCGAATACCACGGGGTCAGTGGCGGAAACGCTGGATCGGCAATGGCTTAGTTTCGAGTTGGAGCGGGAATACGTTGCCGCCTCCGTGCTGCGGTTTATGGATAGCCCTGCGGAGCTGGAGGTTCGCCGTGCCTACAATGCGATTTTGAGCGGCAAGAGTGTTGATTTGGCGGGGTTGGCGGCGGAGCGGGTGGGGCAGCAGTTGTTGTTTGCTTAATCCCCACCTATTTTTAGTCAATCTGCATAATTGGTTTCATTGTTTGAGCCTTCTGTCATTATCGAATAGGTGTACTTTGTAGGCATTCAATCTAAATTGGCCGCCTGTTTGTAGGTATTGCAAGCCTTATCCCGTGCTTTTTCATCTTTACTATCCTCTGAAATCTTTGCTTTAAATATCAAGTCATTGCAGTTCTTTCGTAAGGGTGCTGATTCTGAATAATGTCAGAATTTAGAGTAAACTGATTGATTTCACC
>CAYNNA010000113.1:0-8552 GCA_964398375.1 uncultured Thiothrix sp. | reverse complement strand
AGTCGGGAGTGGATTGAAACCCCGCTACCTTTGACAACACTGTTCAGCTTGTCACATTCTCCCGGCTTTATTAGTCGGGAGTGGATTGAAACTTAATGCGTGAAGATAAACAGTCTTTAAAAGCAAATTCTCCCGGCTTTATTAGTCGGGAGTGGATTGAAACATCTCGCATTTCAATCTCATACGTGACTACCCAAGTTCTCAACAGATAGGCTACAATGTAATACACTGTAGCCCATTCAAGAGGAAGCATCATGTCAGTTACCAGTATCCGTTTGCAGAGTGATCTCGAAAACTCACTAGACCAACTCGCTGCGAAACTTAGTCGCAGCAAAAATTGGATTATCAATGAAGCACTTAAAGCTTATATCCTTACGCAACAGCAGGATGAACAACGCTGGAAGGACACTTTGTCAGCCATCGCTTCTGTTCAATCCGGGAAAGTTGTCGAAGGAGATAAAGTTCATGCTTGGCTGGATAGCTGGGGTACTAATAACGAACTGCCAGCACCGAAACCATGAGACTAATCTATTCAGCAGATGCGGTTGAGGATTTGATCCGTTTGCGGGAATTCATTGCTGCGGAAAATCCTCCAGCAGCTAACCGGATTGCACGAGAGTTAAAGGCAAAAATCGAGCAAATACGTCAATTTCCAAAATTAGGCAAGTCAGTTGATTTATCTCCTGACCCGGAAAATATGCGTGATCTGATCGTGGGGCGTTACATTATCCGCTATCAGGTGTTGCCGCAAATGTTGATCATTTTACGTGTTTGGCATCATCGGGAGGAGCGTCCGACGAATGACTGAACTCACGGATCACTGGCATCAATGCGTTCGTCCCCAATAGATGAGGCACGCTACACAATCGCGGTCGCCTTAATCTGCGCAAACACCGCCATCCCGACCTTCAACCCCATCACACTCGCAGATTTATGGGTAATATGCGCCAGCAATGGCACACCGCCCAGATTCAAGCGCACCATCACCTGCCCTGTCACCGGTTGCGCCATACCGGTAATGGTGGCGGGCAGCACATTCAGGATGCTGGTTTGCGCTGGGGCTTGCAGCGTCAAACTGACATCGCGGGCACATACCCGTAAACGCACACTCACACCGACTGCCGCTGCCTGCTGATAAGGCAAACTCAACACGCCACCCGCAAACTGCACTTGGCTAAGGTGAAATTCCGGCTCGTGCCCACACACCTCAGCCTGCAACACGGTGGATGCCTGTTTGCTCTGTGCCATCGGCGAATCCAACTGCGTCAACGTTTCCGCCAATGCGCCCGCAGTCATCACCCTGCCCGCTTCCAGCACCACCAAATGATCCGCCAGCCGCGTCACTTCCTGCGGCGAATGTGTCACATACAACACGGGAATATCGAGTTCACGGTGCAAGCGTTCCAAAAATGGCAAAATCTCCTGTTTACGCTTGAGGTCGAGCGCAGCAAGCGGTTCATCCATCAACAACACTTGCGGCTTGAGGGCAAGGGCGCGAGCAATGCCGACCCGCTGGCGTTCGCCACCGGAGAGTTGCGCGGGGATTTTATCCAACAAATGTTCAATACCCAGCATCGCCACAACCGCTGCCAGTTCCGTGTCATTGGCAGCTTGCGCGGCACGTTTGCGCCCGTACTCAATATTCTTACGGGCGCTCAAATGCGGGAACAAGCTGGCTTCCTGAAACACATACCCCAACGGGCGTTGGTACGTCGGCAAAAACACCCCGTTCTCGCTGTCCTGCCACACCTGCCCGCGCACTTGCAAAAACCCGCTGTCCGGGCGTTGCAACCCCGCAATGCAGCGCAGCAACGTGGTTTTGCCCGAACCGGAATGCCCGAATAATGCCGTTACCCCGCTCCCCGGCAATTGCAAATCCACCGCCAACTGAAAGCCTGCAAACGCCAATTGAAAACGAGCGTCCAAGTGTGTAGGTGCGATATGCGTCATATTTTCGGCATCCTAATCCCCCGATTGAGGGTATACATCAGCAATAATACAACAAAGGAAAACACCAACATGCCGCCAGCCAACCAATGGGCTTGTGCGTATTCCATCGCCTCGACATGATCGTAAATTTGCACCGATACCACGCGGGTTTTATCGGGAATATTGCCACCGATCATCAACACCACGCCGAATTCACCCACGGTATGCGCAAATCCCAAAATGGAAGCCGTGAGAAAACCGGGACGCGCCATCGGTATCGCCACACTGAAAAACGCATCCAACGGTGTTGCCCGCAACGTGCTTGCCGCCTCCATCAGGCGCATATCCAGCGTTTCAAACGCATTCTGGATAGGTTGCACCACAAACGGCAGCGAATAAAATACCGATGCCACCAGCAAGCCGGTAAAGGTAAACGGCAACGTCCCCCAACCCAAGGCATCAGTCAATTGCCCAATCGGGCCTTTGGGTCCCAAGGTAATCAGCAGATAAAACCCGATCACCGTCGGTGGCAATACAATCGGCAACGCCACCACCGCACTCAACGGGGCTTTCCACCAGCGGCGAGTACGTGCCAGATGCCATGCCAGTGGCGTACCGATTACCAACAAAATCAAGGTGGTCAATCCGGCTAATTTCACCGTAAGCCAAATAGCCGACCAGTCACTGGGGGACAGCATAACCTACTCCCGCGTTGCTCCCTTCACCCCTTGCGGGGGAAGGGCTGGGGATGGGGGGGATAGGGTTTCGTAGCCGTAACTGCTGATAATGGCTTGTGCGTCTGCCCCTTGCAGGTAAGCCAACAAGGCTTGAGCAGCGGCGTTATCCTTGCCCTTGGTTAACAATACCGCGTCTTGCGCCATCGGTTGATACATCTCTGCTGGCACAATCCACGCCGAACCGCTTTTGAGTTTGCCATCTTGTTGCACTTGCGACAAAGCCACAAAACCGAGTTCGGCATTGCCCGTTGACACAAAATCAAAGGTCTGGGTAATGTTTTCACCTGTCACCAGTTTGGGCGTGATAGCCGCCGTCAGCCCTAACTTTTCCATCACTGCCATTCCCGCTGCGCCATAAGGGGCGGTTTTGGGGTTAGCCATCGCCAGATGCTTGAATGTGCCGTTGCTCAATACCTCGCCTTTGTCATCCACATAACCGTCGGTACTGCTCCACAACACCAGCTTGCCGAAAGCGTAGGTAAACTGGGAGTCGGCTACTGCCAATTTTTCTTCGATTAGT
Organism: uncultured Thiothrix sp.; assembly: GCA_964398375.1. Classification (GTDB taxonomy): domain Bacteria; phylum Pseudomonadota; class Gammaproteobacteria; order Thiotrichales; family Thiotrichaceae; genus Thiothrix. The sequence goes on along the minus strand of CAYNNA010000113.1, from coordinate 5,366 downwards.
TTTGTTGGGGTCTTGCTGTCAGCAGAGAGAAATACTTCAAACGGTGCACCGTTAGCAATCTGCGCGTATAGCTTGCCGGTCGCACCAGCAGAAATTTTCAACTCATGCCCGGTAGCCGCCTTGAATTTTTCCGCGACAACTTGCAGTGGTTTGGAGAAATTGGACGCAACCGCCACATACACCGTATCTGCCCACGCATTAGTGGTGCTGAAAACAAGGGCAGCGGCAAGCAGGGTTTGTTTAAACCGTTTCATAGTCGTTCCTTACACGGTTAGTCAGGTTGAATACATGACGCAAATGATGTTCCAATACGTGCTGATAGCCAAGGCATACCACCATGCAATTTGAACTTTTCATCCAATTATCAACCCTACTCGCCACGGTCACGTTGGCAGCCAGTGGCGTTTTGCAAGCCGCCCGTTACCAAATGGATTTCTTTGGCGCGTTGGTGTTGGCATTCGTTTGTGCCTTGGGGGGTGGCACCTTGCGTGATGTGTTGATGGGGGCAACCCCGGTATTTTGGCTGACGGATCTCCGCTATTTGTGGATTATTCTTGGCACTAGCTTACTGATGATCGCGCTTGTTCACAAAATCACACCGGGCAAAGGTATTCGTGAGCGTTTGTTGGATATTGCCGATGCGGCTGGGCTGGCATTGTTTGCCATTTTGGGTACGCAAAAAGCCCTGCACTATGAACTGGTTGCCCCGGCTGCGGTGGTCATGGGTGTCGTCACCGGCATTGCAGGTGGCATGATTCGGGATGTACTCACCCCCACAACACCCTTCGTGATGCGCGGTGAAATTTATGCCGTTGCCGCTATTCTGGGCGCTATCACTTACACACTCATGCGATTAATTTCACCCGAAGTCACCGCGATGTTGTTAGGCATGGCGGTGATCTTCCTGTTAAGACTGGCGGCGATTATTTGGCAACTTAAAGTGCCGATGCTTAAATTTCGGGAATAACGCCCCCTTCCGTGCCATTTTTGCAGGGGCGTGCCGTGCGCCCGCTCTTGCAATCCCCGCCAAACGTACCATAATGCACTGCATCAATCCTGCAAACTGCCTGTCACTACCTATTACAGCAATCATTTAATCCGCAGCAGTTTGGCAACACAGCCCCCCATTCTCACTACCCGGAGATTTCCCATGCAAACCTTCACCGATTACGGACAAAATGCCATAAACAACTTGGCGCAATGCTACGGCGTATCCAACGATGCCGTTACCCACATGCTCTACGCCGTGATGAATGGCAACGGCACAATGGCGCAATTCAACCACCACGAACTCGGCGGTGGCGGGCAATGGATGCAAGGTGGCATGACAATGGTCGGCGACATGTTTAACTACGGTTTGAAAGCCAAAGTCGACGGTCTGTGTTCGGAATTATCTAACCTATTGGCAGGTCAGCAAGCAGTTTTCATGCCGGTCAACCACCCGACCTCATTCCAAGGCAACCGCAACTGGTGGCCAGATGAGCTGGGCATTGCCTCCACCACAGGCGGGCAAAACAACACCCGTTACGCTTATTTCCCTGCCATTTGCCGTCTGGCGGTGGACATCAACGGGCAAATCACCGTTTACGACACACTCGACCATCAAATCGGTGGTGTATCGCAACAGCAAGGCAGCAACCATTCCATGACCTTCAGCAGTCAATACGGCACGGTGCAAGTTGAGCAATTGCCAGTGGTATCGGTGAATGGTATAGCCCTGTCAGCACCGATGCAGCCAGCACCCGCGCCATTTTACCCCGCCAATCTTGCCAGTCACCCCGCGCCCGCCGATAATAGTGACATTTTCGCCCTGATCGAACGGCTGGCAGATTTGAGGCAGAAAGGCATCCTTACCGACGACGAATTCGCCAGCAAAAAGGCCGAATTGTTACAACGTTTGTAAACCGTTAAATCACGAACAAGGCGAAAACCATGAGTGTTGTTGACGAGAAATCCATCTTTATTGCCATGAAACAGGATGGGCCATTCGCCATCCAACAACACGCCTCGTGCACGCATCCGTTTTCACAGCAAAACCGCCAGTGGGTCAAAACCTTCCAGCAGGATAGGCAAATGACCACCAAGTACCGCGCCGTGCGTGACCAGTTGTTCGACCTGTTACAGAGTCGCCGTGATTGACGCAGAAACCGCCCGTGATCTGCACACGTTTGCCGACAATGAAAAACTCACGTTGGTCAAACGCCGTCTCTTCCAAGCCAACGCTCAGGAAGTGCCGGTGTACGTGACTGTGCGCAAAAAGGATTCCGCTGCCAAGGTATTGAAACTGTTACGCAAAAACGAGAAAAACCCCGCCGTCGCGGTGGATGACGAATTAGGGCTAATGGCAGTACTGGATAATATTAACCATGTTAAACGCTTCGTGCGGCATTTAACCCGCTCTGCCGTCAAAGCCGGTTCGATCATGATGCTCGAAGACATTTCCGACACACTCGCGGGCAGCCATTACACCGTCACCTCAGTCGGCAGCAGCAGCAAAACCCAAATGCTGAAATTTTTTGCCCGCATGGGGGGAATGCGCGTCGAATTCATCATCCACACCAACCAAAGCTACCTCAACTACCGCTATCAGCGCGGCACGTCCCACGATGAATACGAAGTCCGGCGCTTATTCGACTCTGGCGTGACCGATTTTTTATTTCCCTACGATATTTATCGGCTGGATATGCAGCAAGTGCGCGAAAAGCAGTTGCTGCGTTTCAGAAAAAATATTGAGCAACAGGGCTAAGATACGTCTCATATTCCCGAAGTGACCTGAGGAAGTCACGCTAAGTACGCCAAATTCTCCAGCGCAAAACGTTTTGGCGCAATCCCAAACGTTTGCCAAGCGGCACTATCGCTACAGGTATTCCCTTCCAGCAACATCACAATCTGGTCGCGGGTAATCGGGAACCACGCCTGTTTATCCAACACGCCCGCCACCACTTTGAGGATTTCCGCTGGTGCTGGCACTGCCAATTTGCCGCTACGCCCTGAGGCTTGCGCGAGGGTTTGGATAATCTGTTTCCAACTCACCGCATCCGGTCCGCATAGTGCGAAGGTCTTGCCTAATGCCGCTGGATTCTCCACCGCTGCGGCAAACGCTTGCGCCACGTCTTCCACATGCACTGGCTGCATCTCGAATTTGCCCGCTTGCAAAATATTTATCCCGCCAAAAAACAAAGGCGCGGGGATGAGTGGTAACACCAGTTCTTTTTGCAATTGCGTACAGAATTCCGCCTTGCCACGCGGGTTACCAAAAATCACCGAGGGGCGGAAGATTGTCCACGCCAAACCGGACGCTTTCACGCACTCTTCAGCGCGGAACTTAGTGTCTTGGTACTTCGTACCGCCTGCTTTCACGCCGTTGGCACTCATGAGAATGAAATGTTTTACGCCTTGGCGTTGCGCGGCAGCAACCGTGCGCTCTACACCCTTGAACTGGCTTTCCTCGTAAGTGATACCTTTGGCGGGAAATTCGCGCAGAATACCAATGAGGTAAATCACCACATCCGTGCCTTGCAAGCAATTGTCGAGTGCGGCGGTGTCGCGGATGTCGCCGGAAACGGTTTCACATTGGCTGGCAGCAGCGAGTTTGCCCTCACTCCCCGCACGTACCAACACACGCGGGGTGTGTCCGGCTTGCAACAGCGCGTCGATGAGGTAGGTGCCGACAAAACCCGTGCCGCCGATGATGCTGACTTTCATGTTGAAATCCTTGTGATTGGCTCATGCAAGTATTGTCCTACTTGAGTATAAGAATTGCCAAATAACCGGAATCAACTTGCAGTCATCCAGTAAACGCTTCTTTGGAATGCAGATAAGCGATTTCATCCGGCGTGCTGACCCGCCCCAATGCCGCATTGCGGTGTGGGAAGCGCCCAAACCGTCGCACAATCTCACGGTGATGCCGCGCAAAGCGTGCATTCGTCTCTAAACCAGCCATTTCAAACAAACGCACTGACTCATCCTGATCCGCCAAGTGTTCACTGTGCATCAGTGGCATGTACAAAAATATTACCCGCTCTTGCGGCAGCAAGGTATCAAAGCCTTGGCTGATCGCGTGTTTTGTGACTGTTACCGCTTGCTGTTCGGTAGAAAAACTGCGAGCCTGCCCGCGAAACATATTCAGCGGAAATTGATCCAACACGATGCACAAGGCAAGGCAGCCGTCAGCACTATCGCGCCATGCGTCCAATTCACCAGCGGCGGCACGTTCCCACACAGCACCGTAACGGCTCAAAATATCCGCGTCAATCGCGGGAGTAGAGGCAAACCAGTGGGCGAACATGGGCGGGTTGTACCAAAAATCAAGGATCTCATGTAGGGTTGTCATAAAGTGCTCCACTCAAAGATTGATAAGCCCCCCCCCCACTAACACCGAGCGCATCGAAATCGACCCAAACGTAAACCCTTCCACCGGGTAACTGACCTCTTCGCCTGGCTTTCGCAACGCTAGCACGTACAGCAACGGCACGTAATGTTCCGGGGTGGGAATAGCGCGTTTGGCATCCTCCCCCAACGCGCGGTAATCCAACAACGGCGCATGATTATGCGCGTCAATGTATTCACACACCATCTGCTCAAAGCGACTTGCCCACGCAAAACCGTGGTTGTCAGGCGGCTGCATCAAGCGCAAGTTGTGAACGATATTGCCACTGCCTATGATCAATACGCCATCATGCCGCAAACCAGCCAGCTCTTGCGCCAAACGGTAATGCGCGGCAGCAGATTGCGTTGCATCCAGACTGAGTTGCACCACGGGAATATCCGCTTGTGGGTACATCACCTGTAGCACACACCAACTGCCGTGATCCAACCCCCAACTGTCATCGAGTTCCACATTCGTGCTGGTGATTTGTGCGGCGATACGATGTGCTAACACGGTTGAACCGGGCGCGGGGTATTGCATGTCGAACAAACGCGCATCCATACGCCCGAAATCATGAATCGTGCGCGGCTGCGGCATCGCCGTCACCAAAGTTTTCCCCGGCGTCAGCCAATGTGCCGACACCACCACAATCGCTTGCGGACGCGGCAACGTTAACCCCAACGTGCGCCACGCTCGCACGTAAGCGTTATCACTTAGAATCGTAAACGGTGCGCCATGCCCCACAAACAGCGCAGGCATAGGCGGTGAAACAGCATGGGTCATGGCAGTTGTATCAACTCAAGGTGTTCGGGGTTAATGCACAAGCGGTTGCCGCAGGTTTGGCGCACCAAGTATTTGGGCGGGATTTCCCCGAAAAACGCGATATAACTGGCATCATCAGCACCGACGGTGCGCGGCATTCCAGCATCTTGGATCATGATACGCCCACTATTGGAAATTTGTCCCTGCCATTCCCAGCAGTGCGTCTCGGAGTTAA
>CAYNNA010000112.1:0-8608 GCA_964398375.1 uncultured Thiothrix sp. | reverse complement strand
GCAATGTCACCTTGCTGCTGAAAACCGCTGATTAGGAAAATTGTCGTGTACAGAGATCCAAACGAGTCGACCGGCTCGACACCCGGTAAAGCACCGGAATCGCAAACAACGTCAGCACGGTTGAAAACCCAACCCCCCAGACAATCGCCGTCGCGACTGGCCCCCAGATCAGCGATTTCCCCCCCAACCCGGTGGCGAGTGAAAACAAACCCGCCATCGTGGTCAAGGAGGTAATCAACACCGGAATCACCCGCCGCCGCGCCGCATACACCGTGGCGTGCAACACACTCATCCCCAATTCACGCCGGTCATTCGCGGCAGAAATCAACACAATCGCCGAATTCACCGCAATCCCCGCCAACGCCACCACCCCGTACAGCGTGTACAAACTCAACGGATTTTGCGTCACCAACAAGCCATACACCACCCCGGTAAACGCCATCGGCACGGTCGACAAAATCAGCAATGGCTGCCAATAACTGCCAAATTGCGTCCCCAGAATCAAATACATCAAGCCGATACCAAACAGGAATAACACCCCAATCGCATCCATGCTTTCCTGAATATCATCGAGTTGCCCCGCAAAATCCAAATCAATATTCGGGAACTGTGCCTGATACGGCTTCCACCCCTCCAGCAATAGCTGATTCGCCTGCACCGCATCCAGCGCACACTGCGAATAATCCGGTGCTGTCCCGCTGAACATCGGTTGCAAGCGGCATTCGTAAAACGGCTCATCCGGGCGTTTCACCAAATCCGCCTCCAAGGTAATGGCTCGCCGGAAATTGTAATGGCGGATATTGCCCAGCGACACGCCTTTCTGTTCTTCCACCAACTCGCGCAACGGCACACTGCCGCCATCCACTGTCGGCAGACGGAAATCCAGCAACTGATCCACCGTGCGCAAATCCCCCTCTTGGCGTTTGACCCGCACTTCCAGCTTTTCGCCCTGATCCTGCATATCCGCGACCACTTCGCCATCCACCAGCAAGCGCAAGCTACGGCTCACCTCATCCGGCGATACTCCAGCGCGGCGGATATTGTCGTGGCGCAAGCGCAAAGTCATTTCCATCTGACCGGGGCTGGCATCGTCGGTAATGTCTTTGAAACCCGCATTCGCATTCAGAATTTGTTTGAGCGCAGCGGTTGCGCCCTGAATTTCGGCGTAATTATCGCCGCGTACTTTCACGCTGATCGGCTTCGCTGCTGGTGGCCCACCCGACAATTCCAGAAACGCAATATTCACCGCCCCCGGGACGTTTACCACATCGGCACGCATCCCCTCGATAATGGTTTTCACCTCCCGCGAACCTTCCGACATGGGTTTAAGGCTTACCACCATCTGCCCGTAACGCGCCCCGTACAACGGCTCAGTTTCAGTAAACATCATCCCCGCGTAAGCCACCACCGAACGCGCATCCTCTGGCTGCAAATGCTTTTTCACCTGCTGCTCGACTTGTTGCACCTTTTGCATGGTTTCATCCAGCGCGGTGGAACTCGGCATTTCCACATTCACATAAAACAGCCGCAAACTGTCCGCCGCAAAGAAATTCATCGGAATCAAGCCTGCCCCGACAATCCCCACCGCCAGCACAAACATCAACACCACTGCACTCAACGCCGCACGCGGGAAGCGCAACACTTTCACCAACAAGCGAGCGTATTTCACTTGAATCCAGTGAGTAGTGCGAGTCCGCATTTTTTGAACCCGCGATGGCTTATCAAAGCGCATTTTCGTGCTGGCAACGTGTGCAGGCAGCATCCAAAACGCTTCGATCAAGCTAATCGCCAATGCCAGCGTCACCACCATCGGAATCACTTGCATGAATTTACCCAAAATTCCCGGCAACAACATCAACGGCAAAAACGCTGCAATCGTGGTCAGCACCGCCGTTGTCACCGGCAACGACACTTCGCGCATGGATTCCACCGCCGCCGTGACCGCATCCATGCCGTGTTGCAAGCGGTAATAAATGGATTCGACCACCACCACCGCATCATCCACCAACATCCCCAACACAATCACAATGCCTAGCAACACCGTCACATTCAGGGTTTCACCCATGCCGGACAACACCCAAAACGTCAATGCGAGGGTAAAAGGAATACCAATCGTGGTGAGCGCAGCAATCCTGAACCCCAGAAATAACCAAGTCACGAATAACACCAACACAAAGCCCAGCAAAGCATTGCTTTCCATAATGCCGATGGCTTCACGGGTGGGAATCGTCTGGTCATCGACCAGCACCAGCTTCACCCCGCTGGCTCCGATTTGCTGATTACGTGCGTCGATGTAGGTTTTCAGGCGCTCCACCAAATCCAACACATTGGCTTTGTCCTCCTTCATCACTGCGAACAATACCGCCGGTTCGCCATCCAAACGCACCTTTTGAGTGGCTTCGGCACGGGCGCGTTCCACACTCGCGACTCGTGACAAGGGTACTTCACCCTGCACGCTAGGAACGGGCAATTCGCCCAAGGCTTGCGGATCGCTGGTTTTGCCGCTTAAACGCACTAACCAGCTTTGCTTATCCACATCCAAACTGCCAGCGGATAGGTCACGAAACCAAGCACGAATGGTTTCCGCCAATTGCCCCGGCGTTAACCCTAAGGATTCAAGTGCAACGGTATCAAACCGCACTTGCAGTTCTGGGTCATCCAACGCCACGGGGTCGACCCGATCCACACCCTTAATTTGCTCAAGGGCTTTTTCGATATTTTTGGCTTGAACTCGCAAATTCTCATCATCAGCAACGCTTTGCACCGCAATCATCGCTGAGGGAAATGCATTCGCCGTGGTGATTTCTAGCACAATCGAATCCATCGCCTCCGCAGGCATTAAGCTCTCAGCGTTCTGAATTTCGCGACGCAAATCAGCCAAACGCTTATCGAAAGTACGTTCGTCAATGTCTTCAAAGCGCACCAACAGGCTAGAAATATTAGCGCGGCTATTGCTCGACACAAATTTCATGTCGGGTATGCCACGAATCGCGTCTTCTAACGGGTCGGTAATGCGCTTTTCCACGTCTTCCGCGCTCGCCCCCGGCAAGGCGGTGATAATCGAAATCCAGTTGAAATTAATCGTGGGGTCTTGCTGGCGCGGCATCGTGTTATAAGCGGTGAAGCCGATGAACAGCACCAACACAAAGGTGAGGTTCGCGAGAACGTGATTTTGTATGAGGCGACGATACATCAGGGTTTCTCCACCGTCACGGCTTGCCCATCCCTTGCTCGCAAGCGGTTTTGATCAATCAGGCGCACCGAAGTGGGTAAATCCGTTAACACCGGCTGCCCTTCTTTCGCATCGGAAAGCGGGTGGAACTTTGCCATGCCATCCACTTCCAGCATCACCCCCAAACCACCTTCGCGGCGCACCACCCAACTGGCGGGTAATGCCTGTAATTTACCTTGCCACACCACGCGCCCGTTGCGCCCAACGGCTAAGGAATGTTCACCCTTGAGGGTAAAGCGCACCTCTTGCGTGCGGGTATTTCCGGCTATTTGCCCAACCACCGCACGGCGTTCCAGCGGAATACTCACACCATCCGCAACAAAGCGTAATTCAGCCCCTTGCGTTTGATCTTGCACTTCATCCACCGACAAACTGGCACTCACTTCCAGCGCTTTATCTTGCAGCAATTGAAACGCGGGTGTGCCGGGTGTGGCTTGCTGCCCGACTTGCACATTACGGCGGGTAATTTGTCCGGCAAACGGCGCTTTGATAGTGCAACGTGAAACTGCGAGCTGTGCGGTGTCGGTTTGCGATTTAGCAACTGCCACTTCTGCTTTGGCAGCTTCAGCATCAGCGGCGGCTTTATCCAACACTTCAGCGGGAACGACACCCGTATTACGCAAACGCTGGTTGCGCTGAAGTTGTGTGTTCGCTAATTGGTAACGCGCATTCGCCGCATCCACGCCTGCTTTGGCTTGACTCAAGGCGAAAACATGATCGCGGCAGTCCAATTCCGCCAATACCTGACCTGCTTGCACGGTATCGCCGGTATCCGCCCGCAATTGGAGAACTTTCGCAGAAATTTCAGCACTGAGCGTGCTATCGTTCAAACTGATCAACGTTGCTGTTACACTACGTTCAGATACTTGCAAAACCTCCCCCAAAGGTCGCACTGTCACCGTTAGAGAGTCCGCTGGTGTATCAGCAACACTGAACCCAGTGAGAGAGAAAGCAACTATTCCCGTGAGGAGTGGGAGGAGTAAAGATTGACGCAGCATCGGTATTATCACTTCTTAACAGGTTGCGAAACGTTAGAATGCAAGATATATAGAGTTTTGTAACGTCGCATCACAAACCAACGTTATCGTTATTATCAACACAAACTAGGAGAGGAACCATGCCACAACTTTTTTCTGCTGAATGGATGAACGAACTCAAGGATCTCTGGAACGCTGATCCTGAAGTAAAAGACAAACTTGCCGCGATCGGGTTCAATTCTATTATCACCTGTGGACTGAAGGGTGAAGCGAAGCCAATGGGCGTTTTCGTGGTCGAAAACGGCGAATGCGTTCGCGCAGGCGATTACAATGGCGAAACCCCGGATTGGGATATGCGTGCGGATCGCAAAGATTGGATGAAATGGACCAAAGAACCGATGGGCATGGTCGGTCTGGGAACGGCTTACACCTTTGGCAAACTGAAATTCTTGTCAGGTGACTACGGCGCAATGCTCAAGAACCCTGCAATGGCGGGACCATTCGTAAAATCTTTCGCGCTGATGGCAAAGATTAGTACCCAATAAAATATTCGTCATTATAGGGAATAAACACCTCAGGGAAGTCATCACTCAATGGCTTCCCTAGACACTTACGGTAGGAGATTTCATGAACTTTATTCGCAATATTCTCGCCATTATTGGCTTGGTCGCCATTGTTGGCGGCGCATACGCTTACACCAAATTTGCCCCGATGATGGCGCAAATGGGTGATATGGACATTGCTGCTGAAAAAGCAGCGTTAGATAGCTTTGACCCTAAAGCAAAAGATGTTTACATGAATATGTGGACTAAGTTGAAAGAAACCGGTAACTCAGCGGATGCTACCGTAGTTAAATATTCATTGGCTGAAGGCATTTCCCCGGAAGATGCTGAAGAATCCATGAAATCCATTGCCAATAAGCACAATATTAAAGCCGTTGGCGAGCTACCGCTGTCTGAACAGGTCAAGCTGGAAACCGGACAAGATCAACGCTTCCTGAAAATCTACCAGTTCTGCAACCCGCAAACTGCCATGAAAATGGTCGATTTCAGCGATGCATTCTCAGCTTATCTGCCTTGCCGCATTGCGATGATCCAAGACAAGGAAGGCAAATATCACCTGTACTCCCTGAATATGGACATGATGATTTACGGCGGCAAAACCCTGCCACCTGAACTTCATGCCGAAGCGGTCAAAGTGCAAGAAATCATGACAGACATTATGCGGGGCGGTGCAGAAGGCGACTTCTAATTGCTTTCGGCTGTTTCGTTATCAGACTGAGGAGGAGAACAACACTCCTCCTCAGTCGGTCCAAAGGTCACGCCGAGTGTAATCAAGACGATACTCGCATACCACATCCAAAATCCCATTCCCAAATCAACAATCCGCGTATTGGCTTCCTGCCCCGGAATCTCGGTAAACCAGAAAGCTTGTCCCGCCAATAATACCCCTAACACTACCAAGACCATTGCCCGATTCGGGTAGCGCGACATCAGCAGCACCCCCAACAGTTCCAGCAAATTGGCATACCAAGCAAATTGGAAGATACCGAACCCCAGCCAACCCGTAGCGGCAACCCAATAGCCCATGACCACCCCACCGTTACTGGTATAGAACGTCACTTGAGTAAACGACATCACCCACAACAAACCACCTAAAAACAAGCTTAAACCGGGCAACGACAACCAATCGAATCTAATTATCCGCGACACTGTATTCATCCTGCGTTCCCAAACGTATCCATACCCGCTAATCATAGTCGCAAACCCGCCACTGACAAGCCTATTGAGCAAAGGCTACACACAACTTTCCCACACACACTTATTTCGTTTTGGTGCAAAACTTGCACCAAAATAATGCATAAAAATATCAACGCACAGTAAATGTGATTATTTGGCATCCTAAAGCAGTCTTCAGCAAAAAAACTGCATCACCCTCACCTATTTTGTGCATTACACCCTAGTCATTGATTATTCAGTGGTTATGATGACGCATCTTTTGGCTGTTAGGTAAGAGGTTCGGTATGGAAGAACTGGTTTCCGCATTAAATACCCTGTTCGTGCTAATGGGGGCTGTCATGGTGTTGGCAATGCACGCAGGCTTTGCTTTTTTAGAAGTAGGTACAGTACGCCACAAAAATCAGGTGAATGCACTGGTAAAAATCATTGTGGATTTTGCCGTTTCCACCATAGCGTATTTTTTCATTGGCTATTACATCGCTTATCAGGTCGGTTTCTTTGAAAGTGCCAATATTTTGGCGGAAAAAAATGGCTATGAACTGGTGAAGTTCTTCTTCCTCCTCACCTTTGCAGCGGCTATTCCTGCGATTATTTCCGGCGGGATTGCGGAACGTGCAAAATTTTACCCGCAACTCATTGCCACCTTCCTGATCGTGGCACTGATCTACCCATTCTTTGAAGGCATGATCTGGAACAATCTTTACGGGGTGCAAGACTGGATTAAAGGTATGTTTGGTTACACCTTCCACGACTTTGCAGGCTCTGTGGTGGTTCATGCAATGGGTGGCTGGTTAGCCTTGGGTGCGGTGATTTTATTGGGGCATCGGCACGGACGTTACACCAAAGACGGCAAGCCGATGTCGGCACATCCGCCTTCCAGCATTCCGTTTCTGGCGATTGGCGCGTGGATTCTGACCGTTGGCTGGTTTGGGTTTAACGTGATGTCTGCGCAAAAAATTGAGGGCATCAGCGGCTTGGTTGCCATCAACTCGTTAATGGCGATGGTCGGCGGTATTATCGCCGCCTTGATTGCCGGTAAAAATGACCCTGGTTTCGTCCACAATGGTCCTTTAGCAGGTTTGGTTGCCGTGTGTGCGGGTTCTGATGTAATGCATCCACTGGGTGCGCTGGTGGTCGGCGGTGTCGCAGGCGCATTGTTCGTGTGGACATTTACCCTTGCGCAAAACAAATGGAAAATCGACGACGTACTGGGTGTGTGGCCACTGCACGGTTTGTGCGGCGTGTGGGGCGGGATTGCTGCGGGCATCTTCGGTTTGGAAGCCCTCGGCGGCATGGGTGGTGTCAGCTTCGGAGCGCAAGTGACCGGCACACTGCTAGGTGTGGCGATTGCGACAGCGGGCGGCTTCGTGGTTTACGGTATTCTCAAAGCAACGCTGGGCATTCGCTTATCACAAGAAGAAGAATACAACGGCGCGGATTTGAGTATCCACAAAATCAAAGCCAACCCAGACAACTAAAGGTTAAACGCAGCTTTTAGCAAACTGGCATACAATCAACCCCATCGTTCACCACCTTGGGGTTTTTTGTTGGAAGCATTATTCATCTGGATCGGCATTTTGTCTGCCATCACCTTTGTGCTATCACTGCTGCTATTGCCTTGGTTTGTCGGTCGTATTCCCGTCGATTATTTCACCCGTCCGCGTGACCCACATGCTTGGCATGTCCTGTTGCAACCCCGTGCAATGGTGCGCAATATGTTGGGGCTTCCCGTATTATTAGCAGGCATTGCCATGCTGGTATTGCCGGGGCAAGGCTTAATCACCATTATGATCGGTTTGGGGATTATGATGTTTCCCGGTAAGTTTGAACTGGAAAAATGGGTTGTTACCCGCAAAGGCGTGCTGCAAGCCGTGAACTGGATACGCAGGAAATCACACCACCCACCACTAGACACTCCCCATGCGTGACGACTCATTGTATAACACCCTCCGCCCCCTGCGGGTGAAGGGTTAGGTATGCAGTGAAAGCAGCTTAGAACGACCAGTTCAATTGAGCGCCAACAACATCCACTTTGTTATCGTAATTACCATTCAGCAATAAACCTGCCGCGTTGCGGTTATCAATTGGCGTGTCTTTGGTGCTGATATGCACATAGCCGACATCCACATCCAAACCTTTAGCGAGTTCGTAATTGCCCCCGACTGAAACCCAAGTACGGTCATTGTCCGGTGTTCGTGGGGTACGCAACTGCGCGTTAGGAATCGGGGTGTTATCGCGAGCCACACCAACCCGCAGTTTCAAACGGTCATTGTATTGGTAATTCGCACCGAGGGCATAACGGTCGGAATCTTCCCACCCTTGATAATCATCGGTCACGACCGAGCCATTAGCACTGCGCACAACTTTCAGGCGCTCAAAGCTACTCCACCCGGTACGGGTCACGTCACCCATGATCTCCAGCTTGTCGTTAACTTTTTGCACCACGGATAAGGAAGTACTGGCAGGCAAACTGGCTTCCGCCGTGACTGCTGTATTTAATGCCGCCGCTGCCGGATGTGCTGCCGGGATAGGCGCACTCACCGTGCCTTCCAAATCATGATCAATACCGGCACGATGGCTCAACCCCACACGCGTATTCGCAGTCGGCTTAAATGTGAATTAAGGGCATTTTCGTAGCTGATTCCAGAAAAACAGAGCGG
>CAYNNA010000111.1:0-8735 GCA_964398375.1 uncultured Thiothrix sp. | reverse complement strand
CGGGCGTGGCGGCTTCGTGCGCAGTTTTTACGAAACCCTGAAAACCGCCACCCAGCGCGGCATTATTGACCGCATGTTTATCACCGGGGTCACACCGCTGATGCTCGATAGTCTGACCAGCGGTTTCAATATTGGCAAAAACCTTTCCCTGTCCGCTGCCTTCAACAGTGCGGTGGGATTTACCGAAGCGGAAATGGTGGGCCTGCTGCAACCATTGGTAGATACTTGCCAGCTCGATGCCGACACGCTGCTGGCGGATGTACGACGTTGGTACAACGGCTACCGTTTCCACGCGCAATCGGAAGAAACGGTTTATAATTCAGACATGGTGCTGTATTTCATTGATACGTTTGATAAAAGCAGGTGCACCTACCCCAAACAAATGCTGGATGAAAACATCGCTTCCGATTACGGCAAAATCATGGGGATGTTCAGCATCGGCGACCGTGACACCAACTTTGCCGTGCTGGATGAAATCATCAACACAGGGGAAGTGACCGCGACGCAACGCCGTAAATTCGACTTTGAAAAGGACTTTGACCGTGATGACTTTATCAGCCTGCTGGCTTATACGGGGTTTGTGTCATTACAGGGGGAAACGTTTGCGGGTGAAGTCTTCAGTATCCCCAATCAGGTGATACGCGAGTTGTATTTCCACTACTTCAAGGTGGAACTGGAGCGCCGTAACCAGATCACCATTTCCGATCGTGCGTTGCTGCTGGCGGTGGAGGCTTTGGCATTACGCGATGACATCCAGCTTTTGGCGACCGAAGTGCAACAGGTGTTACACCTACTTTCCAATCGCGATTACACCAAACTGGACGAAAAGCACGTCAAAACGCTGGTGCTGACTTTGCTCTACCAGTCATCGGTGTATTTCATCCAAAGCGAGCGGGAAATGAACCATAAATATCCTGACATCCTGCTGCTGGAACGCAGCCCGTTTGCCGTCAAACATCAACACCTGATTGAGCTTAAATACGCCAAGCGCGGTGACGGTGACAAGGGTTGGGAGGACAAACGGCAAGAGGGCATTGCGCAAGTGCAGGGTTATTTGCAGTTACCCAGCATTGCCGCCTTGCCCAAGCTCAGCGCGTGGGTGTTGTTGGCGGATGGGGAGCGGGTGGAAAGCGTGAAACTCCAATAGCGCGAGAGCACTCGCCGGATGGTGTCAATCCGGCGAATTAACCGCTATGGTTAATGGTTACTCAGCTTTCTGGAACGGCGTATAACGTACCGTCAACGGTGCAGGCGTGACCGACAGCACCACTTTCATGTCATCATTGACCTTGAAATCACCTGTGCCTTTCAGCAAGTTTTCCTCTGCCGCTTCGAGCTTCACCTCGGTTTTGGTTTCGCCAGACAGTATTGTGGCAGTGGCAGTCATGCCCGCGCTGGGTTGCGCTTGATTGCCGTGATCCATCACGTAAACCGTGAGTTCCTTGTCTTTGACCACCAGTTCGAGATGGTAAGCATCGGTCATGCGTATTTGTCCGCCATGCGGCGTTGGCTGGCTATCGAGAAATTCATCGGTGTGTGCCAGCGCGTAGCCAGCGACCAACAGCGAAGCAGCAAACAGAGTGGTTTTAAACAGTTTCATGAGAATCTCCTTGAGTGGATAAAGAGTCCCTCTCCCCCTGAGGGAGAGGGGGTGGGGTGAGGGGTAAACATTGTTCGCCCCAGCGGTAAAACAGCACCGGGGTAAGCAGGGTGTCCAGCAGGGTGGAGCTGACCAACCCGCCGAAAATGACTAATGCCACCGGGTAGAGGATTTCCTTGCCCGGCTCACCGCTCGCCAGCAGCAGTGGCAACAGCGCGAAAGCTGCCACCAGCGCGGTCATCAGCACCGGAGTTAAACGTTCCAGACTGCCGCGCACGATCATGGGAATGCCGAAGGTTTCGCCTTCATGCCGCACCAGATTGATGTAATGACTGATTTTAAGAATGCCGTTACGGGTCGAAATTCCCGCCAGCGTGATAAAGCCCACCAGACTCGCCACTGATAGCGTTTGCCCCGCCAGCCATAAAGCCACCACACCGCCCACCAGTGCCAGCGGAATATTTCCCATGATAATGAGAGCCAGCACGCTGGACTGGTAACGGCTGTACAACACCAGAAAAATCAGCGTCAGCGATACCAACGCGAGCATGGCAATGAGTTGGGTGGCTTGCTCTTGCGCCTGAAATTGCCCTTCCAAGCGGGTGAAATAGCCTTCGGGAAGCGGAAACGTTGCCAATTCTGCCCGAATCGCTTGCACCACGGCTGCCATGTCCGCGTCAGCAGCGGCATTGGCGGACAGCACCATGCGGCGGCGGCTGTTTTCGCGCACGATTTGGTTGGGGCCGCTGCTGTCTTCGATGCTGGCAATCTGCTGCAAGGGGATGTAACCGGAATGGGTTTCCACCAATAAGTTGCGTAAGCCGTGCGCGGTGCGGTCAGCGTCTTGCAGGCGAATCACGACATCAGCGCGGCGGTTATTGTCCAGCACTTGGGCAACGGTTGCGCCATTGGCAAGGGTTTCGAGTGCCTGATTGATGCTGGCAGGGGTAACGCCGTATTGCTGCACTTTGCTGTAATCCACCCGTACCTGTAATTGCGGGATGCGCACTTGCTTTTCGAGCTGCAAATCGACCACACCGGGAATCGCAGCCAAGCGGGTTTGCAGTTCCGTTGCCAGACTGCGCAAGGTGTCGGTGTCATCGCCAAACACTTTCAGGGCAATTTGCGCCCTAACCCCAGAGAGCATGTGATCCAGACGGTGCGAAATCGGTTGCCCGATATTGACGGAAGCCGGAATCACCGCCAAGCGAGCGCGGATGTCCGCCAATACCGCATCACGTCCCCGTGCTGACGGTTCCAGATCTATCTCAATCTCGTTGGAATGCACCCCTTCAGCGTGTTCATCCAATTCGGCGCGTCCGGTACGCCGCCCAACCTGTTTCACCTCCGGCACTTGCAGCAATAGGTTTTCTGCCAGCGTACCAATACGGCTGGATTCCGTCAGCGAAATCCCCGGTTGCAACATCATACTGATCGTCAACGTACCTTCATTGAACGCGGGCAAGAACGCACGCGGAAAAAACGGAATGCTGGCAATAGCGATCAGCACCACGATCAACGCGCCGCTGAGCAATAGCCTAACGTGACGGAATGACCAATGCAGCACGCGCGTATCGACACGTTTGAGAAAGCGAACTAGCGGGGAGTCGCCTGACTCCCCCGTCGGCTTCTCTTTTCTCAACAAGTAATAACACAGCACCGGCGTGACCGTCACCGCCACCCCCAGACTCGCCAGTATCGACACAATGTAGGCAACGCCCAGCGGGGTAAACAACCGCCCCTCAATCCCCGCCAGAAAAAACAGCGGCACGAACACCAGCACCACAATCAGCGTGGCATACACCACCCCGGAACGCACTTCTTTCGAGGCAGCCGCAATCACCTGCAAGGTGGGTAACGGTTGTGGTCGCAAGGCATTCTGGCGCAGGCGGCGCAGCACGTTTTCCACATCCACCACCGCATCATCCACCAATTCGCCCAAGGCAATCGCCAAACCGCCCAGTGTCATGGTGTTGACCGACAAGCCAAACGCATGGAACACCAACGCCGCCGCCAGCAACGACAGCGGGATGGCAGTTAAGGAAATCACGGTGGTGCGCACATTCAGCAGGAATAAAAACAGCACAATCACCACCATGATTGCGCCGTCAAGCAAGGCTTCTTCCACATTGTTGATGGCGGCTTCAATGAAATTGGCTTGCTTGAACAGCAGGTTGTCCGCTTTGATGCCCGCTGGCATATTGCGGTTGAGTTCTGCCAGTGCCGCTTCCACTTCGCTGGTCAGTCTGACGGTATCGACACCGGGTTGTTTTTGTACCGACAGGATCACCGCAGGCTTGCCCATGAAACTGGCTTCCCCGCGTTTCACCCCAGCGGCAAATCCCACTGTCGCCACCTGTTGCAGCAAAATCGGCACGTCGTCGCGGTGGGCAACCACCAGTTGTTGCATGTCTTCCAGTTTGGTGGTGCGCCCGATATTGCGGATCAGGTACTCCTGTGATTGTGCTTCCAGAAAGCCGCCGCTGGTATTGTTGGCAAAGCCGTGCAGCGCGGTTTGTAAGTGAGTAAGGCTGATCTGCAAGCGTTCCATGTTTGCCACATCCGGGGTAATGCGGTACTGGCGCACTTCGCCACCCATCGGAATCACTTGCGATACCCCCGGAATCCCCAGCAAGCGCGGGCGCACCACCCACTCCGCCAAATCCCGCACTTCCATCGGTGTTGCCTTGCCATCTTCCGTCGTCATCGCCACCAGCAGAATTTCCCCCATGATCGAACTGATCGGCGACATCTGCGGCACAACCTCGGCAGGCAACTGGCTGCTGACTGCCCCCAACCGTTCCGACACTTGCTGGCGGTTGCGGTAAATGTCTGTCCCCCAGTCAAATTCCACGTACACAATCGACAGCCCCACACCAGAAACCGAACGCACTCGCGTCACACCTTCCAGCCCATTCATCGCGGTTTCCAGCGGGAATGTGACCAGTTGTTCGACTTCTTCCGGTGCCATCCCGTGGGCTTCGGTCATTAGGGTGACGGTTGGCTTGTTGAGGTCGGGGAATACATCGACGGGTAATTGCCGCAGGGTAAACAGTCCGTAGAGCAGCAACAGTACCGCCCCCATGAGCACGAATAGCCGTTGTTTCAGGCTGACATCAATAATGGCATTAAACATGGTAGCCCCCTAGCGCACTTGCGACAGCAACGCCGCGCCGTTCGTTACCACTCGGATGCTGCTGTTGGGCAAACCTTCGGTAATCACTACGGTGTCAGCATCCAGTGTTTGCGCTTTGACCACATGAGGGGCGAAGCGTTCGGCAGCGGTTTTCACCCATACGGTTGGCTGTTGTTGGTTGTTGTTGACCACGCTACTGGCGGGCAGGGGTGTGCCTTGGATGGTGGTGCGGGTTTGCACGGCGAGTTTTAGGGGTTGACCGACGGTGAGGGCAGTTTCTCCTTTTTCTTCCACCTTAAAACGCAACGGGAGGGCTTGGTTGCGTAATTGCTGGCTGCTGCCGATAAATGCCAGCGTTAGGGTTTGCCCGTTGAGGGTAGCGGTTGCGCCGGTGATCTGCCCCGCTAAACCCGCATCGTAGGCGAGGGCTTCAACGTGTAAACGAGCGGGGTCGATGATGTTAAACAGGGTATCGCCTGCATTGGCTTGTTGCCCCAGTGTGACGTTGGCACTGCTGATAACGCCGGAGAGTGGTGCGGTTAGGGTTTGTGGCTGTTGCGCGAGGCTGCTTTGCAAGGCTTTAAGGCGAGCCTTGAGGGTATCAGCAGTGTTGCGGGCAGCATCGACTTCCATTTGCGGGATAACCCCGGCAATGCTGCTGAGCCGTGCGGCGTTTTTTTCGGCGAGTGCCAGTTCGGAGCGGACTTCCGCGATCTTGTCTTGCTGGTCGCCTTTGTCGGTATTGCTGACGGCAGGTTCGAGGATGGCGAGGGTTTGCCCCTTTTCCACGCGACTGCCCAAGGTGGGAAAACCCTGCGGCGGGGCAAGCACGCGCCCGCCCACGGTGGGTTGAATGATGGCACTGGCATTCGGGTCACTGACCACGACTCCGTTAAGGGTGATGCTGTGGGCAACGCTTTGCGATTTGCCGATGGCAGTGCGAATGCTTAGCACATGCTGGGCTGCTTTGGGGATGAACAGGCTACCATCGGTCAGCCGAGTGGGCTTGTCTTGCGCGGTGGGCAAATCAATGGTGGCGGCAGTTGCTTCGTCATCATGGCTGTGGTCTTCACCGCCGTGGGCAAAGGCAGTCTGCGGAAGTAAGGTGTCTTGCAGGAGATTGCTCCAGAATTTCCACCAAGGGGAGGAATCGTTCTCGACGGCATCGTTGATAGCATCATCCGTGATTTTTACCGTGCCGATCAATAAGTCATTCATGCCTTTGGCGAGGATGGTGGCGGTGATTTCGTAGTGCCCCGGTTTGGCAAGCCAGTCTGCATCTGTCTGGGCAATGCCGTTGGCATCGGTTTGCAGGGTGAGTTTTTTGCCCTTATTTTCTAGATCCACTTTGGCATTCGGGATGGGTTCGTTGGTGGCGAACCTGTCGACATGCAGCGTCAGTTGACCTGCGTTGACAATACCGAGCAGTTCCACGTCGGGTGACTTCAATTCCCAGCGTATCCCACTGTTGGCAGGGACGACAATGGAGGTAGGGGGTTCCTCGTCGTGGCTGTGGTCTTCGCCACCGTGCGCCAATACGAGTAGAGGGAGGCTTGCCATACCCATAAGTAAGCAGCCGCTTAATACGGCAACAATCTGTTTTTTCATGGTTTTTGTCCTGAACTGTAGGTCGGGCTTTAGCCCGACAAAAACAACGTTGGGAGAGGGTGTCGGACTGAAGTCCGACCTACAGTTCAGGCGATGGGCGGGCGGTACAGCAGGTCAGTGGGTTCTGGCAATGCCTGTAGGGAGAGCATGGGTGGAATGAAACGGTGCGTTGGTAGCTCAGCAGGCAATACCGGTAAGCTTAAAATGAATTGTGCATGTTGGAGCTGGTCGCAATAGCAAGCATCCACACACATTTTCCCGTTTTGTTGGGGCTGCTGTTTTTGCATTTCAAGATGGCAATGATGCCCCGTGCCTGGTGCGTCGATTACCGTTGCCATTTGCGGCTGAGTTTGCACATGATGGCACACCATCGCCACTGACCAGACTGGCAGGGCAGCCATCAGCAGGATGAGGAATGTGACAAGGTGCTTGCGCATACGGTTAACGATCTACTGTTATGATAGTGATTTTCAATTTAGCAGGATTTTCTGGTCTGTGCAAAAAGCTTCAAAAATAATGGCTAATGCCTACAGTGTTTTGGGGGTATTGATCAGGCGCGGCACAATCTGGCGAACTATATCCATCGGCACGGCAAAACCAATCCCATCTGACCCCCCCGATAGGCTGTAAATGGCAACATTCACCCCAATAACCCGCCCGCTGCTGTCCAGCAAGGGTGCGCCAGAACTGCCGGGGTTAATTGCCGCATCGGTTTGGATTAAATTGCTGATACCGCCGGTTTGTGGGTCGCCGAAATTACGCCCCAACGCAGAAATAATGCCAGAGGTGAAGCTGCGACCTAAGTCGTAAGCGTTGCTGATGCTGTAAACCGATTGCCCGACTTTTAAGTTCTTACTGCTCTGGGTGTGTGCGGGGGCGGGTAGGTTAGTGGTATCACGCAGTTTTAAGACGGCTAAATCGTATTCATTGTCCGAATTAACCACGTCAGCTTGCCGCGTGTCTTGATTTTCAAAGCTGACGGTCAGGGTTTCATAACCGGAAACCAAATGTTGGGTGGTGACAATATGTCCCTTTGTATCCCAAAGAAAGCCCGTACCCGTGGCAATTTCCCCGAATGCATCCGGCTCTTGTTCCTCAGCGTGGATGCATACCACCGCTGGATTGGCACGATCATAGATGGTAATCGTTTGCTGTTCTTCAATGTGCAGAAAGAGGCTACAGCCACTTAGCATAAAGCCCAATAAAGCGATGATAAGCAGATTTTTTTTCATTGTGTGACCAGTGTTTTGGTTCCTAGGAAGCACAAGGGTAACACAAATGACACGCGGGTTAGTGTCGTAAATGTATCAAACGTTGCTAAAAAGTCACATAAAGAATTAACGCTGTAGGATTCCACGCCATTGTGGTTATTACACTGATCATGACTACGGTTAAGCACTTCTTCGGTGCATTTTATGTTAACATCATTGCCGCTTAACTTCTTACTGATCTTCACTTAGTAAAAGTTGGCAGCCACTCAGCACTGGGTTTAAACTCTCCCTAGTACTGAGTGGCTTTTTTATCCTGTATTTTCAATAACTTCTGGTTTTTGTTTCTCTTCTTGTGCCATTTCATCAGTGGATTGTTTGTCACTAAGTCCTGCGACTAAAGCGCTGCCTAGCAACACTGCACACAATACGACAACGAATTTTGTATTCTCGGAAATATGCGGAAATACCACAGGGTAACGCTTATTTTGCATAAAACTTATCCTTTTAATGGCAATCAACTCCCCTTGAAAACAAAGGGAAGACCCTGAGTAAAGCAGTTAAATTGGCAAACTGCAAATTTTTTGGATTTGACCCTAGGTAGGAGGTGGATTAGTTGTGTTTCATTGCTTGGTTCGGTTACAAATCTGTTAACCAATAAAACCGTAAGGGTGGAATCACCAATTCTTCCTTGAACATCGCTGGGCGTTCCCCCGAATACAAATCCCGTACACTGGCATGGCGGAAAAACGCTTTGCGCCCCAAATCCTCCAGATTCAGGTGTTGTGGGTGGACATCAAAGTTTGCCACCACTAACACTTTATTCATCGGTTGGTGAATATCGAAACGCGCAAACACAAACAAGTGTGGGTTGCCAACATCCAACAATTCGCGGTTATTAAAATCGGCAAATGCTGGAACTTCCTTACGAATAGCGATGAGTTTTTTCAAGGCATTGAACAGACGAAATTCCAGCGTGCCAGGAGTATTGCGTAAATCGGCTTTATTCCAGTCGATACGCGGGCGGTGCGCCCAGCGGCTATCATTAGCTTTGGCGGGGTCATCCAGATAGGTGGTGTCATTGAGTGTGCCGATTTCATCACCGTAATACAGCAATGGAATCCCGCCGGGGTGTGACCGGAAGTGATGCCAGCTTCTATTAAGCGGCATGGTGGGAGGAATT
>CAYNNA010000110.1:0-8921 GCA_964398375.1 uncultured Thiothrix sp. | reverse complement strand
TAAATGAACCACAGGGCTGGGTGCGAGATTTTTAGGATGCTCTGAATCGCTGCATAAAACCCCAATACTTGACTAGTTTTGTCGGGTATTGGTAAGATTCATTCAGCTTGAATGGAGAGCATCAATATGAAACTGACTACCAAGGGTCGCTATGCAGTGACAGCTATGTTGGATTTGGCCTTGCACAATGGCGGAGAGCCAGTATCGCTGGCGGAAATCTCTGAACGGCAGGATATATCACTTTCCTATTTGGAACAACTGTTTTCCAAATTGCGGAAAGCCGGTCTGGTGGTTAGTATGCGTGGTCCCGGTGGTGGCTACCAACTGAATGGTGACGCTGCTGATATTGTGATTGCTGATATTATTAGCGCTGTCGATGAAAACGTGGATGCTACCCGCTGTGGTGGTTTAGGCGACTGCCAAGACAATAAACGTTGCCTTACCCACGATTTGTGGATGGATTTGAGTAACCAGATTCGCGTTTTCCTGTCAGACATCACCCTAGCTGACATGACCGCCAAAATGGAAGTACAAGAAACCGCCGCGCGTCAGAATAACAAGCGTATTGATTTTATCCATTCACATTCCCATTAATGCTAGTGCAGGACAAGCCCCATGAGTGAAATGAAAATGCCCATTTACTTCGATTACGCTGCAACGACTCCCGTTGACCCGCGTGTTGCCGAAAGAATGATGCAATACCTGACCCCTACTGGCATGTTTGGCAACCCTGCATCCAAAAGCCATGCATTTGGTTGGGCAGCCGAAGAGGCGGTGGAACAGGCACGCCATGATGTTGCAGCCCTGATCAATGCAGATGCTAAAGAAATCGTCTGGACAAGCGGCGCAACCGAATCCAACAACCTAGCGATCAAAGGTGCGGCACATTTCAATGAACGTCGCGGTAAACACATCATTACGTGCAAAACTGAACACAAAGCCGTACTGGACACATGCCGCCAACTGGAGCGCGAAGGTTTTGAAGTCACCTACCTTGACCCTGAATCTAATGGTCTGATCGACTTGGATAAGCTCAAAGCAGCCATGCGTGCAGACACCACCGTGGTTTCCATTATGCAGGTGAATAATGAAACCGGTGTGATTCAGGACATCGCCGCAATTGGTGAAATGTGCCGCGCCAACAAAACGGTTTTCCACGTGGATGCGGCGCAAAGTGCCGGTAAAGTGCCGATTGACATGGAAGCTCTCAAGGTGGATATGATGAGCTTTTCAGCTCACAAAATTTACGGTCCCAAAGGCATTGGGGCATTGTATGTACGCCGCAAGCCGCGTGTGCGTATCGAAGCGCAAATGCATGGCGGCGGTCATGAACGTGGGATGCGTTCCGGTACGTTGCCTACCCACCAAATTGTGGGCATGGGTGAGGCGTTCCGCATTGCCAAGCTGGAGATGGATACCGAGAAAGACCGTATCCTCATGTTGCGCAATCGCCTGTACAATGGTCTAAAAGACATTGAAGAGGTGTACGTAAACGGTGATTTGGAACAGCGGGTTGCTGGTATTCTGAATATCAGCTTTAACTATGTCGAAGGCGAAAGTCTGATGATGTCGTTGAAAGATTTGGCGATGTCTTCTGGTTCAGCGTGTACCAGTGCCAGTCTCGAACCTAGCTATGTGTTACGTGCTTTGGGGCGTAGTGATGAATTGGCACACAGTTCCCTGCGCTTGTCGATGGGGCGCTTCAGCACTGTCGAAGATGTGGATTACGCCATCGGACGCATTCGCACAGCAGTGGACAAACTGCGTGAGCTTTCTCCACTGTGGGAGATGTTCCAAGAAGGCATCGACATTAGTAAGGTCGAATGGGTTTCGCATTAAGGTTTCTACGAGGAATAGATCATGGCATACGGTGAAAAGGTCATTGACCATTACGAAAATCCCCGCAACGTGGGCAGTTTCAACAAGGCAGATGTGAATATCGGCACGGGCATGGTCGGCGCTCCGGCGTGCGGCGACGTAATGAAGCTGCAAATCAAGGTGAACGACCAAGGCATTATCGAAGATGCGAAATTCAAGACTTACGGTTGCGGCTCGGCGATTGCGTCTTCTAGCTTACTGACCGAATGGGTCAAAGGCAAAACCTTGGAAGAAGCTAAGCTGATCAAGAACACTGACATCGCGGCGGAATTGGATTTGCCGCCGGTGAAAATCCACTGTTCGGTATTGGCGGAAGATGCGATCCGTACCGCGATTGAAGATTACCAAAAGAAACAGCAACAACAAGCAGGTGCATAAGATGATTACCTTGACTGAATCCGCTGCTACCCGCGTGAACAAGTTCATTGCCAACCGTGGCAAGGGCTTGGGTTTGCGCTTGGGTGTGAAAACTAACGGTTGCTCCGGCATGGCTTACGTCATGGAGTTTGTGGATGATTTGCAAGCAGAAGACACTGTGTTTGAAAGTCTGGGTGTCAAGGTAATTGTTGATCCGAAAGCTTTGGTGTATTTGGATGGCACCGAAGTCGATTATGCCCGTGAAGGTTTGAACGAAGGCTTCAAATTCACCAACCCCAACGAGAAAGCGCGTTGTGGGTGTGGTGAGAGCTTCACCGTCTGATGGCAATGTCAGCGCTGCAACAGGATTATTTCACCCTGTTCAGTTTGCCGCAGCAGTTTGAAGTGGATAGCACAGCATTAAGCCAGCGTTTCCGTGAACTGCAATCTCAATACCATCCCGATCGGTTTGCCAGCGGCAGCGATCAGGAGCGGCGCTTGGCTATGCAAATTACCTCATTGCTGAATGAAGCGCATGATACATTGCGGCAACCGCGTTTGCGTGCACGTTATTTGTTAGTGCTGGCAGGTGTCGCGATTAACGATGACCGCGATACGTCTTCTGACCCTGAATTTCTCATGGAACAGATGGAATTGCGTGAGGCAATTGAGGAAGCTGAAACGGCAGAACAGCCGTTTGAAGTGTTGGATGCGTTAGCCACGCAAGTGCGCCAAGCCATGCACGATTTGGAAGGCGATTTCACCTCAGCATGGGCGCAGCAACACTTGCCAGCCGCCAAAGATGCTATGCTCAAAATGCGCTTTTTCGAGCGCCTGCTGGAAGACATTCGCCAGCGCGAAGAACGTCTTGAAGAAAGCTTCTAGGATTAATCATGGCATTACTGCAAATTTCCGAACCTGGCATGTCCACGACCGCGCATCAGCATCGGCTGGCGGTGGGCATTGACCTTGGGACAACCAATTCATTAGTCGCTACCGTGCGTAGCGGGCAGGTCGACACCTTGGCAGATATGCAAGGTAGGCATTTATTGCCTTCCGTGGTGCGTTATCAAGCCGATGCTGCGCCGCTGGTTGGGGACGATGCCAAAGCCGCGATTAGCCAAGACCCTTACAATACCATTGCGTCCGCTAAACGCCTGATGGGGCGCGGGATCGATGATGTGACACAGCTTGGTGGGCACTTGCCCTATCACTTTGTCAGTGGCGAATCGACAGTGCCGCGTATTCGTACCGTGGGGGGCGATGTGTCGGCGGTGGAGGTGTCGGCGGAAATTTTGCGAGTCCTTAAGCAACGTGCGGAAGAAACGTTAGGTGGTGATTTGACCGGTGTGGTGATTACCGTTCCGGCATATTTCGATGATGCGCAACGTCAAGCCACCCGTGATGCGGCTACCTTAGCGGGTTTGAATGTGTATCGCTTGTTGAATGAGCCAACCGCAGCCGCTGTTGCTTATGGTTTGGATCAGGATGCGGAAGGTGTGATCGCGGTCTACGATTTAGGCGGTGGCACGTTTGATATTTCGATTTTGCGCTTGCACCAAGGTGTGTTTGAAGTCTTGGCAACGGGTGGGGATTCGGCACTTGGTGGCGATGATTTTGATCATGTGATTGCGGAATGGCTGCTGCAAGCCTCTGGTCTGCAAGGCAGTACCGAGCAAACCGTGTTGCGTGGTGCGCTGGTAGTGGCGCGTGATGCCAAAGAGGCGCTGACGACGGCAGAAACCACTGCGGTGACGTTAGGTGAGTGGCAGGGCGAATTCACGCGCATCCAGATGAATGATTTGATTGCGCCCTTGATTAAAAAGACCTTGATGGCGTGTCGTCGTACTTTGCGTGATGCGAATCTGAGCAAGGACGAGGTGAAAGATGTCGTCATGGTTGGTGGTTCGACCCGTGTATTAGCGGTGCGCGAACAGGTTGGCGACTTTTTCGGTAAGACGCCGTTGGTGAATATCGACCCGGATCGGGTGGTGGCGCTTGGAGCGGCGATTCAAGCCGATATATTGGCAGGCAATAAACCTGATTCCGATATGCTGTTACTGGATGTGATTCCCCTGTCATTGGGGTTGGAGACCATGGGCGGTTTGGTGGAAAAAGTGATTCCCCGCAATACCACCATTCCTGTGGCTCGCGCTCAGGAGTTCACCACGTTTAAGGATGGGCAAACGGCGATGTCTATCCATGTGCTGCAAGGCGAACGGGATACTGTTGAAGCTTGCCGCTCGCTGGCGCGTTTTTCACTGCGCGGTATTCCGCCTATGGTGGCGGGCGCAGCGCGTATCCGCGTGACTTTCCAAGTGGATGCGGATGGTTTGCTGAATGTGACCGCGCAAGAGCAAACTACCGGTATTACGGCTGGGGTCGAAGTTAAACCTTCTTACGGTTTGAGCGACATTGAGATAGAAACCATGTTGCGTGATTCCATGACCCATGCTCGCGATGACATGGAAGCGCGGCGTTTGCGTGAACAACAAGTAGAGGCGGATCGTGCCATCGAAGCGCTGGATGCTGCCCTGCAAGTAGATGGCGAGGTATTGCTGAGTGCTGCTGAGCGTGAGCATATCCTCGGTTTCCGCACGAAATTAGCTGAGTTGCGCCCCAGCAGCGATTACCAAGCGATTGAAGCCGGAATCAAGGCGTTGGAAAAAGCCGCTGAAACCTATGTAGAGCGCCGTATGAATGCCAGTATTCGCGCCGCGATGACCGGTCACCGTGTTGATGAATTCAAAGGATAAGCGAAACCTATGCCAAAACTGATATTTTTACCACATGAAGACATTTGCCCAGAAGGTGCAGTGTTGGATGTAGACGCGGGGACGACCATTTGCGATGCAGCGTTAGCGCATGGCATTGCCATTGAGCACGCTTGTGAGAAGTCGTGTGCGTGCACGACGTGCCACGTTTACATTCGCGAAGGCTTTGATTCACTGGCAGATGCCACGGATCTGGAAGAAGATTATCTGGATAAGGCGTGGGGTGTCGACCCGGATTCACGTCTGAGTTGCCAAGCGAAAGTGGCGGATGAAGATCTGGTGATCGAAATTCCCAAATACACCATCAACATGGTCTCTGAAAATCATTAAAGGGGAGTGGAAAATGAATGAACTTAAATGGATAGATACCTTGGAAATTGCTATCCAGTTAAACGATGCGCACCCTGACGTTGATCCGCGCTACATTCGCTTTACCGATTTACATGCATGGGTGCAAGCACTGGATGGATTTAACGATGACCCGGAAAAATCCAACGAAAAAATCCTAGAAGCCATTCAAATGGCGTGGATTGAAGAGGCTGAATAGACGAACTTGGCTTGTTGCTGCGTGCAACAAGCCATCTTGTGGCGTTTACCCGCCGTTTTGTTGGCGATCAGCTTGATCGGCTGACGCTAGTTTGCGCAAGTCCGTCAAGTCCCGCACCATTGCAGTCGCTATACTCTTAAACGTTTGCATTTCCTCGGCAGTCATAATGCCGATTTGCGGGAGTTCAACTGCCATTGGATTCTGCGGCTCACCATTAACCCGAAATTCGTAATGCACATGGTTGCCGGTGGATGTGCCTGTTGAGCCGACATACCCGATGACATCGCCACGTTTGACTTTTTGACCGGATTTTAAGTCGTCTTTGAAAGCCGACATATGCCCGTACAGGGTGGTGATGCCATTAATGTGACTTAATTCAATGACATTGCCGTAGCCACCTTGGCGACCGATAGATTTTACGCTGCCGTCTGCGGTTGCATAAATCGGTGTGCCACGGGGTGCAGCGAAATCCGTACCGGCATGATTTTTACGTAAACCGAAGACGGGGTGACGACGCATTCCAAAACCAGAACTCATACGTCCCTCTGCCAGCGGCTTGCGGTCAAAGGCAGCCCGTTTGAGTTCAGTGTCGCCATCGGGGCGGAAGTAATCCGTTCTGCCTTCAGCTAAGGTGAAGCGCACACGCTGATAAGATTTTTTACCGGTATCGTATTCGGCAGCCAGCACTTTATCCGTGTAGATACTCTCGCCTTGGTAGCGGAAATCTTCGAAGATAACCCCAATTTTATGACCAACCTTGACACCTTTCTTGAAATCGACATCCTTTTGGAATACTTGACCGAGCTGGCGGATGACGGAGTTGCTCAAACCGGCGGTTTTGCCATCCTTTTGTATTGAGTGCTTGACCGTAAAAGCGATTTTGGCATTGCGGGTTTCTAATGCACCGTTTTCCCATTTGCCGACGTAGCCGTCATCAGTGACGGAGACGATGTAAACGTCTGTTTTGTTTTTGGCGTAAATGAGTTGTTGTAAACTGTCATCAACTACTTGGGTAAACAGGCGGGCATCTGCTTTTAGGTTGCCAAGCGCCTGCTTGATGGTGGTATTTTCTAATAGCTTTTGCGATGTTTTGGTGAGTTCGAGCCTACCTAAGATAGATTCCAAGGTGTCGTCAGTTTCTACCGTGTGTGCTGACCAGTTACCTTGCGTGGCATCTGGCAGGATGTCGATGGCGTATCCTGAGAATGATTCAACCGCGACCGCCGGTAAATTCAAATCTTTGACGACTTGTGCAGGGGATGCGCTATCCAATAATGGCTCTGTTAAATGAATGAGCTTGCCATCTTCCGTGCTGCTGATCATCGAATAAACGGGGACGTTACCCAGTGTGGCAAGCCCGCAGGCAAGTAATAGTGAGCGAGTTGCCAAATAACGCAGCGGTTTTTTTGCAGACAGGGAGGGCGATGCAGGCGGGGCTTTGAGTTCTGCTCTATTTTCTGTTCTATGCGCTACTCTGTTTTTCGCGGGTTTCACTCTAACGTTGACAGGGGCGGGCTTGAGAAGGCTGTCCAACAGTTTAGAGGAGGAAGCTTTTGCCGACCCAGATTTGTGATCCACAGGTATGTAACATCTTGGGAAATCAAAGCCTTTCATAGTCTCATCCCAACTTTTTTTAGGCTGCGACTTTCGTGTAAACGATGACAAGGGTTTTTACTCCATTCTTGTTATCAAATGATGTATTTCTGTATGTTTTTAATACAAAAAACTGCAATTGAAGCAGAGGTTAGCGAGTATGTACTGAATCATTCCTGAACTCAATAGTGGTTGACTCACTACGCTTATCAGCCAAGAATTACGACACTCTCTATGCTTGTTTAACCTTGCATCTGAGAAAACTGATAAACTTGTCTTTCTATGTAGATCAAAACTAAAGAATTGTCAATTCTGGAGCATGTTAAATGGATGATGTTGCTGACCTGATGCAAGAGCTGGTACGCGGGTGTGAAGAAGTATTGGTCGAAGCCGAATTGGTGGCGAAACTTAAAAAAGGTAAGCCACTCAGGATAAAAGCGGGCTTTGACCCGACCGCGCCTGATCTGCATCTGGGGCACACTGTGCTCATTAATAAGATGAGACAGTTTCAGGACGCCGGACACCAGATTTTATTTCTAATCGGTGACTTTACTGGGATGATCGGTGATCCGACTGGCAAATCTGCAACGCGCCCACCGTTGACGTTTGAGCAAGTGCAACAAAATGCGGTGACGTACCAAGAGCAAATTTTCAAGATTCTTGACCCTGATAAAACAGAGGTTATGTTTAATTCAACGTGGATGAATCAGTTGGGAAGTGCAGGGTTGATTCAGTTGGCGGCAAAGCATACCGTGGCAAGGATGTTAGAGCGTGATGATTTTACAAAACGCTATAAGTCAGGGCAGCCAATTGCCATCCATGAATTTTTGTATCCTTTGGTGCAAGGTTACGATTCCGTGGCGATGAGGGCCGATGTGGAATTGGGTGGCACGGATCAAAAATTTAACTTGCTAGTCGGGCGTGAATTACAGCGTCAATACGGGCAAGAACAGCAGGTGGTGATGACCATGCCGTTGCTGGAGGGGTTGGACGGCGTTAATAAGATGTCAAAGTCATTGGGTAACTACATTGGCATCACCGATGCGCCTAACGATATGTTTGGCAAAATCATGTCGATCTCGGATGAGTTGATGTGGCGTTACTTTGAATTACTGAGTTTCCGTCCGCTGACTGAGCTTAAACGGTTTAAGCAAGATGTAGAGCAGGGGGCGAATCCGCGTGACCTCAAGTTCCTGTTGGCGGAAGAGCTTATTGCTCGCTTCCACAGTCAGGCTGCTGCGGTAGGGGCGCGTGAAGACTTCATTGCGCGTTTTCAAAAAGGTGCCATGCCGGATGAAATGGATGAAATTAGCCTCGTTGCCGAAGGAGCGGGGATGCCTATTGCCTCATTATTGAAAGCCGCCGGCTTGATCGGTAGCACCTCGGATGCGTTGCGCATGATTCAACAAGGTGGCGTAAAAATCGATGGAATCAAAGTCGAAGATCGTAATCTTTTGATTGAAAAGGGAATCACGGCTGTCTTCCAAGTGGGTAAGCGTAAGTTCGCTAAAATAACCTTGGGGTAATGCAAAAAACAGGTTGACGGGCTTAATCCAGCCTGTATAATGCCCCGCTCACTCAGGGCAAAAACGCTCTGAAACAAAAGCAGAATCAATAACTTAGAGGGTTGTATTTTGCTTTTGGAATCGAAAAGATTTTTGAAAAAGTGTTTGACACGAAGTTCATAAATCTTTAAGATTCGCCCCTCTCTGCTTATGGAGCAGAGCGCAGATTAACAAAAGAAGCCAGAAAACTTGTGTGGGGGCTTGAGG
>CAYNNA010000109.1:1087-9060 GCA_964398375.1 uncultured Thiothrix sp. | reverse complement strand
TTGGGGGACGATCGAGTGCGCGCGGCGCAACCCACCGGGACTGACGACGCGCACAACCTCGAACACACCCTCGAAGTTGCCGCCGACGCACTGCGCCTGCCGCCGTGGGATGCCGATGTCACCACCCTTTCAGGCGGTGAAAAACGCCGTGTCGCGCTGTGCCGCCTGCTGCTGTCCTCCCCCGACATGCTGATTCTCGACGAACCAACCAACCACTTGGACGCGGAATCGGTCGCTTGGCTGGAACGCTTCCTGCAAGACTTCCCCGGCACGGTGGTCGCCGTCACTCATGACCGCTACTTCCTCGACAACGTGGCAGGCTGGATTCTGGAACTCGACCGTGGGCAAGGCATCCCATGGGAAGGCAACTATTCCTCATGGCTGGAGCAAAAACAAAACCGTCTCGCGCAAGAAAGCAAAGCTGAGCAAGGTCGCCAAAAAGCCATGAAACAGGAACTGGAATGGGTGCGTTCCAACCCCAAAGGCCGCCACGCCAAGAGCAAAGCGCGGATGCAGCGGTTTGAAGAACTCTCCTCCAGCGACTACCAAAAACGCGCCGAAACCAACGAAATCTACATCGCTCCCGGCCCGCGTCTTGGCGATTTGGTGATCGAAGCCAACGGTATCAGCAAATCGTTCGGCGACCGCTTGCTGTATGAAAACGTCAGCTTCAGCCTACCCAAAGGCGGCATTGTCGGCATTATCGGCCCCAACGGTGCGGGTAAAACCACCCTGTTCCGCATGATTACTGGGCAAGAACAGCCGGATGCGGGTACATTTAAAGTCGGCGAAACCGTCAAGATTGCTTACGTTGACCAATCGCGTGAAGACCTCGCCCCCAACAAAACCGTGTGGCAAGAAATTGCTGACGGGCACGACATTATGACGGTTGGCGGTTATCAAATTCAGTCGCGGGCGTATTGCGGACGCTTCAACTTCAAGGGTGATGCGCAGCAAAAACGCCTGTGCGATCTGTCGGGTGGGGAACGTAACCGCGTGCATCTGGCGAAGTTGCTCAAAGAAGGCAGCAACCTGTTGCTGCTGGACGAACCGACCAACGACCTCGACGTGGAAACCTTGCGGGCATTGGAAGAAGCGATCCTCAACTTCCCCGGCTGCGCGGTAGTCATCTCGCATGACCGCTGGTTCTTAGACCGGATTGCCACCCACATCCTTGCGTTTGAAGGGGATTCCACCGTAACATGGTTTGAAGGCAATTACAGCGATTACGAGGAAGATTACAAACGTCGCCACGGCAACGACTTGAATCCGCAGCGGATTAAGTACAAGAAATTAAAAGCATGATGTAAACTTCCAGTAATTAGGTACTGCTGTTTTAGCTTCAGCAGTACCATTTGCTGATAAAAACATGCCACACACACCATTTATAATAAAAATGAGCTACTCTCTATGATAATATTTAATAGTTGCATTTAAAGATCAAAAATCAACCACCTAGAGGCTGTAGAGAAGTGTTAGAGACAATCACGGTAGCGGAAACTACCCTTGCCATTATCTTGCGCCGCAATTTCCAAACAGAAGGCATTCGCTTTTTCACCCCCGATGATTTCTCCCAACAATTGGCTTATATGCATCGCCCGGCTGGTTATATTATCCAACCCCACGTGCATAACCCTGTCAAGCGCGAAGTGCATTTTACCAAGGAAGTACTCTTGATCCGTTCCGGTAAAGTGAGGGTGGATTTTTATGACGATGCCCAACACTACCTTGCCAGTCGGGTACTGGATGCCGGTGATGTGATTTTGTTAGCGTATGGCGGGCATGGTTTCACCATGATTGAACCCAGCGAGATTATCGAAATCAAGCAAGGGCCTTTTGCCGGTGATGGTGACAAAACCCGCTTTACACCTAACCTGCCTACCCACCTGAACTATGGGGAACCGGATGAACACCTTACAACCGTTTGATGCCTACAGCCGCTATTATGACCTGCTCTACCGCGACAAAGATTATGCTGCGGAGGCTGACAGCGTAACGAAACTGTTGCAACGCTTCGCCCCACAGGGTCATACGTTGCTGGAGTTTGGTTGCGGCACCGGCAAACATGCCCAATTACTCAGTGAGCGTGGCTACGCGATTACCGGCGTAGAACGCAGTGCCACCATGCTTGCCAAAGCACCGGTATCTGAGCGCATTCACTATGTGGAAGCCGACATCCGCCATGTGCAACTGACGCAACGCTTCGATGCGGTAATGTCCTTATTCCATGTGGTCAGTTACATGACCAGCAATGCCGATGTGCAAGCCGTGTTTGCGCGTGCCGCCGAACACCTCAATCCCAACGGCTTGTTTGTGTTCGATGTTTGGTATGCCCCCGCCGTCCTCAAGCTGCGCCCAGACACACGCGTCAAACGGATGCAGGATGCGCACATTGCAGTAGCACGCATTGCCGAACCGTTCATGCACCCCAATGAAAACCGCGTGGACGTGAACTACACGGTATTCGTGCAAGACTTGAGCAATGCACAATTCACTTGCCTGAACGAAAACCACCCCATGCGTTATTTCTCGCTGCCGGAACTTGACCTGTTTGCTGCCCATGCCGGGTTTAGCCGCCTATATGCCGGTGATTTGCTCAATGATACTGCGCCGAGCGAAGACACGTGGGGCGTCTGTTGCGTATTCCAAAAAGGTTAAGCCGATGCACGACTTTATTCCTGTTAATGAGCCGCTCCTCAATGGCAATGAAAAAGCCTACCTGAACCAGTGCATTGATACCGGCTGGATTTCTTCAGAAGGCCCTTTCGTCAAACAATTTGAGGAACAGTTTGCTGCCAAAATGGGGCGTCAATACGGCATTGCCGTTGCCAATGGTTCCGTGGCATTGGATGCCGCCATCGTGGCATTGGGTATTGGTGCGGGCGATGAAGTGATTATGCCCACCTTTACCATTATTTCCTGTGCAGCCGCCATTGTGCGGGCGGGAGCCATTCCGGTATTGGTTGATTCCGATCCCGTTACTTGGAATATGGACGTTGACCAGATCGAAAGCCTGATTACCCCGCGCACGAAAGCGATTATGGCGGTGCATATTTTCGGCTTACCCGTGGATATACAGCCACTGTTAGCCTTGGCAGAACGTTATCACCTCAAAGTCATTGAGGATGCCGCGCAAATGCACGGGCAAACCTACCAAGGCAAACCCTGCGGCAGTTTCGGCGACATTAGTACCTTTAGTTTTTACCCCAACAAACACATCACCACCGGCGAAGGCGGCATGATTGCCACCGATGACCCACAACTGGCGGAAAAATGCCGTTCCCTGCGTAACCTCTGTTTCAAACCGGAACAACGCTTCCTGCACGATGAACTCGGCTGGAACTTCCGCATGACCAATCTGCAAGCGGCATTGGGTGTGGCACAACTGGAACGGCTGGACGCATTCGTGCAACGCAAGCGCCACATGGGACGCTATTACACCCATCTGCTGGAAGGGGTTGCGGGCATTCAACTACCACTGGCAAACACGACTTACGCTGACAATATCTACTGGGTATACGGCGTGGTGCTGGATGATGACTTACCCTTTGATGCTAAAACTGCCATGACTGCCTTGGGCAAACTGGGCATCGGCACACGCCCATTCTTCTGGCCAATGCACGAACAACCAGTACTGCGGAACATGGGACTATTCGAGAATGCCCGCTACCCGGTGGCGGAACGCCTTGCCCGACGTGGTTTTTACATCCCCAGCGGTTTGGCGCTCAACGACGCACAAATGGAACGTAGTGCCGCCATGCTCAAACAGTTTCTTGCCAATCCCTCAACGGGGAGCGGCACATGAAAGCCCTGCATGTGTTATCCGGTGAGAGTGGCGCTGTCCTCCAAGAACGCGGGCTAGACACTTACCCCAGTGTTTATAATGCGCTGCACGTACTGCACCACAACGGTTGGGAAAATCACCTGATCACAGCAGTCAACACCCACGGTTTTGAGCATTTATTACAAGAAAACCACCGTTTTAGCGCACACCCCTTACAGAAAGCTTGGCAATTAGGTCGGGTTGGGCGACAATTTGAGATGATCATTCTGTATGAACCGCGTGACATCAAGCTCTATCAGTTAGCCAAGCTGTGTGGCGTGGATTTGAAGACCCGCACCCAGCATTTAGTGCATCACAGCCTAGAAGTGCCGGTACACCAACTGGGCGGACGTTGTTGGAAAAGCAAACTGCACCGTTATTTATACAGCGGCTACGCGGCGGTGGATAAGGTGATTATTCAAGATGCCACCCGCCACACCCTGCTAAGACAGCACTGCTCGGATCTTGCAGAGAAAAGCACCAGTTACGTCCCCAATGCCTATATCCCGGCGGTAGAACCCATTAGCACCTCCCTAGCATGGTTTGACACCCTACGCCAACACAGCCAGACATTGGTAAGTTACATCGGGGCGATTGAATCATGGGCGTTATCCGACACCCTGTTTCGCGCCATTGCTGACAAAACGGCGATAACGTTTCTATTTAGTGGTTGGTCAAGCGACGGTTTTGCAGAAACCATGATGGAACGCTACGCCCATTGCCCACATATCCATTTCAATATGGGCAAAAAAAGCCTTGCGGATCTGAATTATATCGTCAAACACACGGATATAGGCTTGGTGTTTTACGACTCAACCGACCCCAACATCAACGAAATCGGCTTATCCTCAGGAAAACTGCATAAATACCTATCGTTTGCCAAACCTGTCATTACCAACGACATTGCCTCGCTACGCGAGTTTCTGCATAACCACCAGCTAGGGTTGGCAGTTCCGCCTGGGCAGTTCGGTACAGCGATTGCAACGTTAGTGGCTCAACAGCGGCAGTATGCGCAACATATTGCTGAACACTACCCAACCCTCATTAACTTTGAGCGGAGTTACCGGCAATTCTTGGGGACACTGGAACACCCTCATCATAATGTTACAACCCATTGTGTCAGCCCCTTTGGTATGCCACTGTACTTACTCGCACTACTGTGAAATAGCCAACTTGGAACGGTAATACCCATACCAGCATAACCCGCCGCCACCCAATACCAATACGAAAATCAACGTTACATTCACGGCAAGATAAGCCAATGGCGGCAATGCTAACCAAGCCCCGGCAGACACCATTGCATAACTTGCCCCCACGGTAATAACACCAAATCCCAACAACCGGAACAGATGCGCCTGATAACTACAACCTACCCGCTCCACTACCCAGTAATATTGTAAAAACGTCCCCAAGAGCAAGAAAAACAACGCAACAGCCGCACCGATATAACCATAATGGCTACTCAGGTAATACAACGCGACGGCATAGACAGCGGCATCCAGCACGGCAACCCCAGCGGTTAGACGCGCCATGCCTGCGCCTTGCAGCACCCAATAACTCACCAGCGTATTGGATTGCAAGAAAAAATACCCTGCCATCACCACCAACACCGGATAGGCTTTTTCCGCCATTTCAGGGGAAATCCACCAAGCCAGAAATACTTCACCTGTTGTCACCAACAATACGGCAATCGTCATGCTTAGAATAAATCCGGCATCCAACACCTGCCGGTACAGCAACCCTAAGGCACTATGCTGCTTATTCCCCAATAACTCGGTAAAACGCGGCAAGGTAATTTGTGTGAGGGAATGCATTACGCCATTCGCCATCTGAGCAATCGTGTACGGGAT
Source organism: uncultured Thiothrix sp. (assembly GCA_964398375.1). Classification (GTDB taxonomy): domain Bacteria; phylum Pseudomonadota; class Gammaproteobacteria; order Thiotrichales; family Thiotrichaceae; genus Thiothrix. The sequence goes on along the minus strand of CAYNNA010000109.1, from coordinate 3,387 downwards.
TTGGTAATAAGTAACGGCTTCCGTCCCTAACAATACGCCAATAGCCACCTTATCACCGCGCGAAGTCAGCACGCCCACGAGATTCCCCAAAAACGTATAGGCGCTAAACCCCCATACGCCTGCTGGCATCGAAAGATGCCATGTCGGCATCAAACGTATATCCTTAGGCAAAATAACCCGTGCCGCCTTATAGCCAGCCAAGAGTGCCAAAGCATGAGTAAGCGCATACCCCCACAAGACTATCGGCAAGGGCTGTCCGATTACCACCAATAAGGCTGCCAGCAGAATGCCCCCTAAGTGCGCACCATTATGGATTAACGCTGGCCAATCAAAACGGTGGTAGGCTTTACAAATGCTTAAAAAAAACTGATTCACATAGCTGAACAGCAACGGGATAGCCGTTATCTGCAATACTGATTGCGCCAATAGCTGTTGCCCACTGTCTTCCCTATACAAACCCACTGCCAACCAAGGGGCAGCCATATATAAAATTCCTGCCCCCAGCAAACCAACCAGTAAGTACATACTGTAAGCCATACCCAGAAGCGGCTGAATCTCATTGCGCTGTTCTTTTGCCTCATAGTCTGCAACATAACGGATCACCGCCTGCCCCATCCCGAAGTCTACCAATGCCATGAAACCCAGCAGCGATAAACACACCGTATATAGCCCATACAGATCCGTTCCCAAATGCATAACCAACAACGGAATACTCAACAATGCTGCTATTAACGGCAAAGCGTAAGCTACCGCAGAGGACAACACATTTTTACGCAAGTATTTCACTGATCATCATCCCATTTCCCCAAATGGTGCGAGCATAACACGTATGCTGCTGGCCCCATGCGTTGATACCCCACCTAACTTTTTGTACTATACGTCCACCCAAGCAAAAACACACCAACCAGAGAATCCCCATGCTAACACAAGCTAAATCACTCATTCGCCGACTACTAGAACAACAAGGCTATACCATTAAGCGTGTAGGACTGGGGTATATTGCGGCAGACGCGACTCTGAGCGCTGCCCAACAAGCCAACCTACCGGTCAGTGACTATGTGGAGCAGCTATGGAACAAAGTAGGCGAAGCACAACGGGTCGTAACCCGCATCATGAATCATGGCATCCCGACGCAAGCAGCCAATATTGTCGAAATTGGCCCTGGTACAGGACGCTACTTAGCGAAAGTCCTGGAACATGGGCAACCCAACCGTTACGAAATTTACGAAACGGATCCAGGCTGGACAAAATGGCTGCAAGCCACTTACCCCGTCATCCGTCAACCTGCTGACGGCATCAGCCTCACCCCTACCGCATCAGAAAGTGCAGATTTGGTACATGCTCATGGCGTGTTTGTTTACCTACCTTTTTTAACGACATGGCGTTATTGGCAAGAGTTATGGCGCGTCACCCGTCCCGGCGGCATAGTTGCTTTCGATATTTTCTCTGAAAATTGTTTCAGCGCAGCAGACATGGAACGTTGGCTAAGCAGTGGTGAAACTTACCCTTGCTTTCTATCAACCTCTTACGTAACCGACGTTTTTGCCCAACACAATTTCCAGTTAGTGGATCAATTCCTCAGCCCTTGTTGTGAAGGTCATTCGGAGTACTTGATTTTTCGACGCAACAATTGATTACCAAGTTCACGCCACGACCAACATCACACTGAAAGGGCTAAAACTTGTTGAACACAGCTTTTAGCCCTTTGGTTTTTCCGCCATCGCGAGCTAACAATAGCCACACACCAACAGCCAACAAACCCAAGCCCAACGAAGTACTCACCACAATTTCCAGCAAACTATGGTTCAGCCAAACATTCATGTGTTCCAGCAAATAGATAACCGCATAGCCACCCAGTAAAAACGCTAACAATTGCCCAAGGTATTCAATAAAACTATGCCCGATATGGCGAGCGATCCAAAGATATTGCAGCCAAGTCGCAATCAACATAGCGAACAACGCCAGTGCCGCCCCCATGTAACCGTACTTGCCCCCCAAATAGTACAGTGCTGCAAAATACACGACACCGCCAATGCTAGCGATCAACGCGGTTAATTTAGCCTGCCCCGCCCCTTGCAGCACCCAATAGCCAACCACGGTGTTGGAATGCAGGAAGAAATACAGTGCCATGACCTGCAATACCACCCCGGCTTTTTGCGCAAACTCAGGGGAAATCCACAGCCCCAAGAAATTATCCCCCACCGTAATCAACAGTACCGCAATGACCAAACTGAGCAAAAACACCAAATTATTCGCCAACTGATACAATTTCAACACACCCACGCGATCCTTCAAGCTAA
>CAYNNA010000109.1:0-1077 GCA_964398375.1 uncultured Thiothrix sp. | reverse complement strand
GGTGAAACGCGGGAACGTAATTTGTGCCAGCGTATGGATAATACCATTCGCCATTTGTGCAATCGTAAACGGAATTTGATAATAGGTAACAGCTTCCGTGCCGATTACAATACCAATCAATAACTTATCAGCACGCGATACCAACGAGCCAATCAAATTCCCAAGAAAGGTGTAAGAGCTAAAGGAAATAATATCCATGAAAATGCTCTGCTTAAACACAGGGCGTGGTTTGATACCCCTTGGCAAGACCTCAACACTAGCGATATAACCGCTAATAATTGCCACGAATTGTACAAATGCATAGCCCCACAATACTTCAAGCAGCCCATAACCCGCCAATAACAAGCCAGTTGCCAGCACAATACCGCCCAAATTTCCCGCATTATGAATAATGGCGGGCAAGTCAAACCGATGATAAGCCTTACAAATATTCAAAAAGAATTGGTTAAGATAACTCAAAAACAGTGGCACGGTCGTAATGCGTAACGCCTCAGTTGCCAGTGCTTGCTTATCCGCTTCTGTATACAGACCTTGCGCCAATAACGGCGCAAACCCATACAAGCAGATGACCCCCAACAACCCGATCAGCAAATACAGCAACAAGGCTACGCCTAATACCGGTTTAACTTTGTCACGTTGATCAGTCGCTTCATATTCAGCCACATATTTAACAACAGTTTGCCCGATGCCAAAATCCACAAAAGTCATAAAACCGATCAGAGATATACAAATAATATACAACCCATATAAATCAACACCAAGTTTCATCACAATAATAGGGATGGTAGCCAACGCCGCTAATAGCGGCAATGCATACCCAAGTCCAGTGAAAATGACATTTTTACGCACATGATTCATGAGTTTTCTGACACCGCTAAGCACGAGAATCAATCTAATAAATTTATGAAAAATCATAGCTACTAATCAGGATTCAAACAAATAAAAAAAACTATAAAATTCATTAATAAATTTTAACAGCAAGTATTTTTTTGTTAAAAATTAGCGATATAAGAAATCGTATAGGGGGTGCTGATTTAATATAATGTGAATTACGCACAAACATACGCCCCATATTGG
>CAYNNA010000108.1:0-9073 GCA_964398375.1 uncultured Thiothrix sp. | reverse complement strand
CAATATGGGGCGTATGTTTGTGCGTAATTCACATTATATTAAATCAGCACCCAGTAGTAATGCCTTTAACTCATTGATCCGTGAATCAAAGGGCTAGGCTCTGAATCGCTGCATCGCACGCCGTGCAGGCCAGTTCAATCCTACCAGCAGCACGGCTGCCAGCACCAAGGGCAAAAATGCCAGTAACGAAAGTAGCGTTTGACTCATTGAGAACTCCTCCTCCTGAATATAATTGGTCTTACTAATTAAATTAAAAAGCACCAACTGGTAAGACCATGAATTCTGGGGCTTTCCGTAAGTCTTTGTCAATACACAATCTAATTCACTTGCAATAAAACTTTCAGGCTTTTATCATAGCCAAAATTGGTAAGACCAAAGTACGGAAACCATGAAGAAATTACGCATCGCCGAACAACTCACTCACGATCTGGAACAGATGATCACCAGCGGACATTTCGCGCTGGGCGAGCGTTTGCCTGCGGAACGCGCTTTGGCGGAACAATTCGGGGTATCGCGCCCCTCGTTACGCGAAGCGATTCAAACCCTGATCAGCCGGGGTTTGCTGATTTCCAAACCCGGCGGCGGCACGTTTGTGCAAAGCGATAAGCCCCACGCCACGGCCCCGTGCAGCAGCCCGCTGATTGAACTGTTCCGCGAAAACCCCGAATACCGTTTCGATGTGCTAGAAATCCGCCACGCACTGGAAGGCAATGCGGCTTGGTATGCCGCGCTACGTGCCACCGACGACGATAAGCTCAATATCCGCGAGCGTTACGACGACATGATTGCCCGCCACGGCAGCCCCGACCCGATGGACGAAGCCCGCGCTGATGCCGATTTCCACCTCGCGATTGTCGAAGCCTCGCACAATCTGGTGCTGTTGCACGTCATGAAAAACCTGTTTGAACTGCTACAAAACAGCATTTCGCACAATCTGGATAAGCTCTACACCATCCCACGGGTGTTTGATCCGCTCAAGGAGCAGCACCGCGAACTGATGGAGGCTGTGGTTGCCAGTGACCCGGAACGCGCCCGTAAAGCCGCGCAAGAACATCTGGCTTTTGTGGAAGATTCCCTCAAATCCATCGACGCTGACGAAGCCCGCAAGGTGCGTTCGTTGCGTCATTTAACGTTAGCTGGTAGGTAACACATGGCGACACGCCCCGATACCATTTACTTTTTCGGCACTTGCCTCGTCGATTTGATGTACCCGCAGGCGGGTGTTTCCGCAATCCAACTGATTCAACGCGAAGGGGTGAAGGTGATTTTCCCGCCTGCGCAAACCTGTTGCGGACAACCCGCGTGGAACACCGGCTACCGCGACGAAGCGCGTTCTGTGGCACGGGCGCAAGTCGCACTATTCCCCAAACTCATTCCCATCGTGATTCCGTCCGGTTCGTGTGCGGGGATGATGAAACACCATTACCCCGAACTGTTCGTAGGGCAACCGGATGAGGCGCAAGCGGTTGATGTTGCCAGCCGCGTGTACGAACTCACCGAATTTCTGGTCGATGTGTTGCACATTGAACTCAAGGATTTGGGCGAACCGGTGAAAGTCGCGGTGCATACATCCTGTTCCGCCCGCCGTGAGATGGGTGTTGCCGACAAGATCGAATCCTTGCTGGGGCAACTGAGCAACGTGCAACGCATCGAACACGCCCGCAAGCCCGAATGCTGTGGTTTCGGCGGTACGTTTGCGATTAAAGAGCCGGAAATTTCAGCTTCGATGGTGTTGGATAAAGCCAGCCACATCCGCAATGCAGGCGTGGATCGGCTGATCAGTCAGGATTGTGGGTGCTTGATGAATATCAGCGGCGCACTGGAAAAGCAGGGGGATGCGATGCCCAGTCAGCATATTGCCGAATTTCTTTGGGAGCGTACTAGCATGGCTTCGACTTCGCTCAGCCAACGGAGGCATCGTTCCCTGAGCGAAGTCGAAGGGAACACCACGGAGATGCAGCCATGACATCTACTTTCCGCAAAACTGTGCGTACTAACCTCGCCAAGCCCGAAGTCCGCGCCAATTTCTACCGCGCAATGGATGGCTTAATGACGCGCCGCCTCGACCAATTCCCCGACAAGGTAGAACTGGAACGCTTGCGCACCCAAAGCATGGCGATCCGCGCCAATGCCTTGAGCAAGCTGCCGGAATTGCTGGAACAGCTCGAAGCCAACCTGACCCGCAACGGTATCCAAGTGCATTGGGCGGAAACTACCGAACAAGCCAACCAGATCGTGCTGTCGATTTTGCAAAAGCACAACGCCCAGTCGATCATCAAGGGCAAGTCGATGGTGTCGGAAGAAATGGGCTTGAACCATTTCCTCGAAGACCTGGGGATAGAAGCGCTGGAATCGGATTTGGGCGAGTTCATTATCCAGCTCGACCATGAAGCGCCGTCGCACATTATCATGCCCGCGATCCACAAAAACCGCGTGCAAATTGCCAAGCTGTTCCACGAAAAATTCCCCGACATTCCCTACACCGAAGACGTGGATGAGTTGACACAAACCGCACGGCGGATTTTGCGCGACAAGTTTTACGCTGCACCCGTGGGGCTTTCCGGCGTGAACTTCATGGTGGCGGAAACGGGGACGCTGTGTCTGGTAGAAAACGAAGGCAACGGGCGCATGTCGACCACCGCGCCACCCGTACACATCGCGGTCACGGGCATCGAAAAAGTGGTGGAAAGTTTACGCGATGTGCCGCCACTATTGAGCATTTTGACGCGCTCGGCGACAGGGCAGCCGATTACCACTTACGTCAATATGATCAGCAGCCCGCGCAAGCTCGGCGAAAAAGATGGTCCGCAAGAGGTGCATTTGGTGTTGCTGGATAATGGGCGTTCCAATATTTACAGCGACCCGGAATTGCTGGCAACGCTGCGTTGCATTCGTTGCGGGGCGTGCATGAACCATTGTCCCGTCTATACTCGCATTGGCGGGCATAGCTATGGCACGGTGTATCCGGGGCCGATTGGTGCGATTTTAGAGCCGCAAAAAGCAGGGCTGGATGTGTTTGGTGAATTAACCCAAGCCTCGACCTTGTGCGGCGCGTGTAGCGAAGTTTGCCCGGTACGCATCCCGATTCCCAGCATTCTCAACCGCTTGCGTTACGATGGGGTGCGTAAAGATGCCGCCAATACCAATACCGTCGGTTCAGGCACACGCCGCACTTTGTCTGAAGCGGCAACTTGGAAAACTTGGGCATGGGCGGCAACGCATCCGCTGGTTTATCACACAGGCTCGAAAGCAGCGACGCGGCTGAAGGGCTTGCTCCCCAGCAATATGGGCGCGTGGACGACGGTACGCACCGCCCCTAAACCTGCCGAATCCACTTTGCACGAACGACTGAAAACGCTGGGGGTCGCTGATGAATAACGCACGCAACACCATTATCGACCGCTTACGCCAAGGTCGAACCGCCGCCCTCGCCCCTCCCATTGTAGGAGCCAGCCCTGCTGGCGATTCTTTGTTTAGGGAATCGCTTGCAGGGCAAGCTCCTACATGGGATCGTCTCGAACGGGTACGGCGTTTCACCGAGCGTATGGTGGCAGTGCGGGCGGAAGTGCATCACGCAACAGCCGATACTTGGCTGGATGTCGTCAGTCAGGTGTGTGCTGCCAAAGGTTTAAATAACCTGTTGGTTTCACCGGAAACCGTGCTTGGAAAGCAGATTCACGCGCAAGCGGAACGCTTTCCCGCGCTCAAAACCTATGATCAACCGATTGAAAGCTGGAAACAGGAGCTGTTTTACGGCATTGATGCGGCGTTTACTGGCACTTACGGCGGGATTGCGGAAACCGGCACGCTGATCGTGATGCCATCCGTTGACGAGCCGCGTTTGATGTCACTGGTTCCACCCGTGCATATTGCCGTGCTGGAAGTGGATAAGTTGTACACCACGTTTGCGGAAGCGGTGCAGGTGCAAGGCTGGGTGCAAGCGGGAATGCCGAGCAATGCGCTGCTGATTTCCGGGCCGTCGAAATCGGCGGATATTGAGCAGACGCTGGCGTATGGGGTGCATGGACCGAAGGAGTTAGTGGTGATCTTGGTGTAAGCAGCAGGATATTCGGTAATGGCTATTAGACTAAAGCATATTGTGAGATATTAACGTGACAGTAACACCTTGGTCATGCCAATAACACATGGCCAAACCACAACCGTTTTCACCACCACGAGACACGTGCTTCATGAGCGTTATGGCAATTATCGGCAACAAAGGCGGCGTTGGCAAAACCACGTTGGCGATTAACCTTGCAACCTTGTTGAATGAGCAAACTGCCACTTGCTTGCTGGATGCTGACCCTCAGGGTTCCATTTTGCATTGGGCGGCAATGGTCGATAATGCCAACATGCCCGCCGTTTTTGATGCTACCGCTAATGTCGGTAACGCGGTTGCACGATACCGTGATGATTACCAACATATTCTGATCGACTGCCCGCCCCAGTTACAATCCGAGCAGACACAGGCTGCCCTTGCGTCGGCGGATGTTGTCGTTATTCCCGTGTTGCCTTCCCCATTGGATTTGTGGGCGACAGTAGCGGTGAACGAAGGCATTGCCAGCGCACGGGAAAGCAACCCTGACCTCAAGGCACTTTTGGTGATCAACCAGATGGAGCCAAGCACCAAACTTTCCAAGCTGATTCGGGATGTCATTCAGGAACTGGGAATACCCGCTGCCACCACCACCCTGAATCGGCGCGTGGTTTACCGTTCCAGTGTTTTACAAGGCAAAAGTGTCAGCCAAATGGGACGTACCGGCGCGTTTGCTGCCGACGAAATGAGAAATTTACTAGCGGAGATATTAGCAATATGAGTGATTTAGATAAAACCGGCGCACAGTTAATCCAGTCTATCCGCAAGACCAAAGCCGCGCCTGCTACGGCGGCGACCACGGCTTCCAAGAAAAAACAAGCCACGCCCAAAGCTGCTACTGCCCCGCAACCCGTGCAACCGCCAGCAGCAACGCCTTACCCTGATGGCAGCACGGTGTGGCCGGATTAATCATGCGTTACCGACGACGGTAATACAAACGTCCCCAACTGCTCCAACACCACCGTGGCATACGCGCCCGCTGGCAGTGCAAAACTCAGGCGCAAGGTGCTGTCATCCACCACCTCAAACCCCACCGTACCCACATTGACACGCAAGGCACGGCGTTCCTGTTTCAGCCCTTGCTTTTCCAGCCCGGCGCAAAAGATCGGGAAACGTGCCGCTTGTTCGGCTTCCAAGTCGCGTGCTTCGGCTTGTGTGGGCAATTCACCCCGCCCCCACAAGACGCCAGTCGGGTGGATGGCTTGCATCGCCAAGCGTGCAGGCAATTCCGCACTGGCATCGTCAGCAAACCAGGCGCTGCCGCCTTCAAACATAAACACATCGCCCGGCACGCGCTGATTCCAGGTTCCATCTGCGACCCGTTGCGCCAACACATGATTGAAAATCCACGAACGCGCTGCCGACAAATACAAGCTGCGCTGGTTACGCTGTTTCGGCTCCACACCCTGCGCAAACCAGCGTTCCGCCTTGCGCAAATTGCCGAAGTTATGCCCGAAACGCTGGTCGCCGTAGTAATTGGGAATGCCGTGCTGGCTGATTTGTTCGCAAATCGCCGCCGCTGCGGCGAAATCGCCGCTGCACTGCCGCAAGGTGAGGCTGAAACGGTTGGCTTCCAACGCGCCGCGCCGCAGCTTTTTGTCGTGACGCTGCTGCTGGAGGATTTCGATTTCAGCAGGCAATGCCGCAAAGTCCGGGTCAGCCATGCCGGGCAATTGCAGGCTAAACCATTGCGTGGTGACAGCATGGCGGTCTTTTAGCCCCGCGTAACCGACTTCCTTAGCAGGCACACCGGCACAGCGGGCGAGTTGCCCCGCCACCCAATCGGTATTCGCGCCGGTTTTGCGGACTTGCACCCACAAATGTTCACCGCTGCCGGTGAGGGCAATTTCCATTTGTTCATCGACGATAAAATCTTCCGGCAAACTGCGGAATTCACCGCGTAACGGGGCGGCATAAGCGCGGGCAAAGCCCGTGGTATCAAAGGTAGTTGGGTTCATGCGTGAACTATACCAGCCATAACGCCAAGGACAACAGCACGCCGTGCAATACCGCGCTGCCAATCGTCATTTTAATCGCCGGTTCGAGCTTGTGCGGCGCGTGCGCGTGTTCCACCAATTGCAGCCCTGCCCGCAATGCAATCCCCAACGGCAAGGCACTCAGCAACGCCATCGGTGGCAATACATCCAGCATGACCCACGACACGAGCAACAACGTTGCCAGCAATACTGCGGCTAGGTAAATTTTTGCCGCCGTATCCGCCCCAAAACGCACCACCCAATGGCGTTTGCCGCTGGCAGCATCGGCTTCACGGTCAGGGAACTGGTTAATCAGCAAAATATTCATGATTAACAACGACAAGGGCAAACTGATCACGAGCGGATACCACGCCAACGCGCCGGTTTGCACAAACCACGCTCCCAGCGGGGTCAGAATCCCAAAACTCAGCGCAATTGTCGGTTCACCCAAGCCTCGGCTATTCAAACTCAGCGGCGGCGCGGAATAGCCCCAACCAATTACTAAACCTGCCACGCCAATCCACAGCAAATCCATCCCGCTTTGCCATGCCAAGCCCACCCCGATCAGCATTGCCACCGCAAGCAAGCACGCGCCGAACACCAAGGTTTCACCTGCGCTCAATACGCCGTTTTGGATAAAGCGACTGCCGCCGGTAAACGGAAACAAGCGTTGGGTATTGCGCCGATCCGTGCCATTTTGCTCGTCGTAGTAATCGTTCAACACATTCATGCCTGCGTGTACCAGCATCACCGCCAGCAATGTCCACGCCAGTAACCCGCCGTGCAAGGCATAGCCTTGCGCCCAAGCTGCCGCCGCGCCCACCAGCGCAGGCACGGCACTTGCCGCCAGAAACGCGGGGCGGGTTGCCAGCCAATAACGTAACAACGGCTGCTGCCGCAAACTCAGATCGGGTTCTTGTGCCATCGTGTCGCCTATCGCGCTGCAAAAAACCGGATTATACGCACGCCCATAGCCGCTCGGCGCGGATTTCCGTTATTATCCTTACCATGAAATACCATGACCTACGCGACTTTATCCAACAATTGGAAAAAATGGGCGAACTCAAACGTATTAGCGTGGAAGTTGACCCCTATCTGGAAATGACCGAAATCGCCGACCGCGTGCTGCGTGCCGGGGGGCCTGCGCTGCTGTTCGAGAACCCGAAAGGTCACAGTGTGCCGGTGCTGGCAAATCTGTTCGGCACACCGCGCCGTGTGGCGTTGGGGATGGGTGAGGAATCCACCGATGCCTTGCGCGAAGTCGGTAAATTGCTGGCGTTGCTCAAGCAGCCTGATCCGCCGAAAGGATTTAAGGATGCGCTGAATGCACTGCCGATTTTTCGTAAAGTGCTGGATATGGCTCCCAAGGTGGTTAGCAAAGCGGCGTGTCAGCAAGTCGTGGTGGAAGGCGATAAGGTGGACTTGAGCAAACTGCCGATTCAGCATTGCTGGCCGGGGGATGCTGCACCGCTGATTACGTGGGGGCTGGTGATTACCAAAGGCCCGAATCAGAAACGCCAGAATCTGGGGATTTACCGCCAGCAAGTGTTGGGCAAGAATCGCGTGATTATGCGCTGGTTGTCGCATCGCGGCGGGGCGTTGGATTTTCGCGAGTTTCAGCAGGCGAATCCGGGTAAGCCGTTTCCGGTAGCGGTGGCGATTGGGACTGATCCGGCGACGATTTTGGGGGCAGTTACGCCTGTGCCGGATTCGTTGTCGGAGTATGCGTTTGCGGGGTTATTGCGTGGTTCGCGAACGGAATTGGTGAAAGCGATCGGTTCGGATTTGCAAGTGCCCGCCTCGGCGGAATTTGTGTTAGAGGGGCATATTTACCCCGACGACATGGCTCCCGAAGGCCCTTATGGCGACCATACGGGCTATTACAATGAGATTGATAGCTTTCCGGTGTTTACCATCGAACGTATTACGCACCGCAAAGATCCGATTTACCACAGCACATATACGGGGCGACCGCCGGATGAACCCGCGATTCTGGGTTTGGCGTTGAATGAAGTGTTCGTGCCGATTTTGCAGAAGCAGTTTCCTGAAATTGTGGATTTTTACCTGCCGCCGGAAGGCTGTTCGTACCGCATGGCGGTGGTGAGTATCAAGAAACAATACCCCGGTCACGCCAAGCGGGTGATGATGGGGGTGTGGTCGTTCCTGCGCCAGTTTATGTACACCAAGTTCATTATCGTGGTGGACGACGATGTAAATACGCGCAAATGGGAAGATGTGATCTGGGCGATGACCACGCGCATGGATCCGGCGCGGGATACTACACTGATTGAACATACGCCGATTGATTATCTGGATTTCGCCTCGCCCGTGTCGGGCTTGGGGTCGAAGATGGGGATGGATGCGACCAATAAATGGCCGGGGGAAACCACGCGGGAATGGGGTACGCCGATTGTGATGGATGCGGCGGTCAAATCCCGCGTGGATGGGATGTGGAAAGCGTTGGGGTTATGATTTACAAATCAGCCCAGTTGCATTGGTCAGACAAGAGTTTGATTATGTGCGCGAAATTCGCGCCGATCGTTACGCCGTCAGGACGTTTCTCAAGCTGGATGATTCACTGGTCAAGCTCGAAATTGTCAGTTGTGATGAATACCGACTGGTCGCAGGTGCTGATCTGAACTTGTTTCCGCTGCCCTACTTGTCACGCGAATCCTGTTTCATGACCAAGCTGTTGGCGAATGCTGACCGTACCCTTGCCCCACCGTTCAAGGATGTCTTCGATCTGGTGGCGATGTATCTGGCATGGGGTGAAATCCCGCAAGCTGCGTGGCAAGAAGCCGAGCGACAATACGGCAGTGTTCCCCGCAAGGCATTGCTCAAATCACTGGCAGATATGCTGGCGCGACCTACCCTGTATCTGGAACGGGCAGCGGATATGAAAATGAAGCCAAGTTGGGCGCAGCGGATTGTGACGGAAGGAGCACAGCAGTTGTACGACCGGATTGCGGCATAACCAATCGCACAGTGCCAAAGCGACTAA
>CAYNNA010000107.1:0-9229 GCA_964398375.1 uncultured Thiothrix sp. | reverse complement strand
CCTCAAGCCCCCACACAAGTTTTCTGGCTTCTTTTGTTAATCTGCGCTCTGCTCCGTAAGCAGAGAGGGGCAAATCTTAAAGATTTACGAACTTCGTGTCAAACACTTTTTCAAAAATCTTTTCGATTCCAAAAGCAAAATGCAATTTCTAAGTTATTGATTCTGCTTTTGTTTCAGTGCGTTTCCGCCCTGAGTGAGAGGCGCATTGTACAGACAGGCTGAAGGTCGTCAAGCGATTTTATGAAACTTTTTTGACGGTTTTTAGCGAATATCCAACCAGCCCACCCCATCCGCTTGATTTGCAAGCTGAATCCAACCTTGCTCGCATCCTGCCCCGGCACACAATGCTTGGTAGGCATAATCCGGCAAGTTGTTATTCTCGCTTAAATGCATCCCGACAAGATGCTGCAACTGACTAAGATCCAATTGTTCCAACAAATGGGTAGACTGTTTATTATCCAAATGGCCGTAACGCCCAGCGACTCGTGCTTTGAGCGACGGTGGGTAAGCACCGTTTGCCAACATAACAGCGTCGTAATTGCATTCCAACATAAGCGCATCCAAACGTTGGAGCATTTGCAGGATTAACGGCGTGTGACTGCCGACATCCGTCAGAATTCCGAGCTTGTGATTGCCGTTGCCAAACACAAACTGGCACGGCTCACGGGCATCGTGTGGCACAGGAAATGGGGTAACTTGTAAGTCTTGGATTTCCAGCACCTGATGAACATTAACGTAATGCGTTTGAGCGAATTTAACATCCCGCATGGCATGGTATGTACCCACCGTGAGCCACACAGGGATATTATAACGACGCGAAAGCCGCCCCACGCCAGCAGCATGATCACTGTGTTCATGGGTAACAAGAATTGCTGTAAGCGATTGTGGCGGGCAACCGAGACGGTGCAAACGCCGCTCGGTTTCGCCCAAGGTAAAACCGCAGTCCAGCAAAATACGGGTTTTGCCGGACTCGATGAGTGTGCCGTTGCCTTTGCTACCGCTGCCGAGGGAAGCAAACCGCAGCATTAGCGCTCAAATTCAGACTTGAGACGCTCCAGCAATTGTGTAGCTACTGCTGGTTTCAAAGGGCTACCGTCAGCATCTCCAACCGTAATCAGGCTACGATTGCCTGCATCAGAGATTTGCACCTGATATTTGCCGCCAACTTTCAACATATCCTTATCGGACTTGAGCAAGCGACTAAAGAAACCTTGCTTGCTGTCTTTGTTATCACCATCGTAAGCGGCAAGGTAAACACCATTAGCCCGCTGCTGCTCTTCTATGCTCATGCCAATCCGCCCCAACATAACACCAGTACGAATCCAGACATCATTAGCCGCACCACCAACCACAAGAGCGGGCTGACCGCCTTCTAGTTGTGTCATTGCGACTTGCACAGCGGTCAACTTCGATTCTGCTACAGGCTGGGCATTAGCCGTGGCATCACCACCTTGCAGGAAAACCATCAAGCGGTTCAGCATTTCTGCTTCCAGTTCAGGGCGTGCCGGAACATATTGCCACTTCACCCCAGTACCACTAACGGACTCTTCCGCCCGCTCATGGCTAAGGTAGATATTGGTGGCTTGAATAGCAGGACGTTCCAGACGAATTTTGAAACGATCCCGGCTGCCCGCATCATACATGCCCTCAAACGCCTTACCGATGGTTTTGCGAATGAAATCCAGCGGAATTTCAGCTTTGTTTTCTGCCCAATCGGTTTCCATGATACCCACACGCGGCTCATCGCGCTTAACACCCACCCCCATCGCTCGCCAAAACTCGTGCAATTTCGGCCAGATTACTTCTGCGGGAGCATTGACCTGCAACCAGCGCACATTGCCTTCACGCATAAGCTGAATAGCGGCATTGGTCGGCAACACCACCGCACCACCTTGCTGTGCATCACCACGCGCCAAAGCCGCAGCGCTCACTGCCCCACCGGGAATGTTAGCGTAAGTCGGGTCATAGTCAGGCGCATTCAGGTCGGGGGGGACTTCCAACGCATTAACGCTTTTATTGTTTTTGTAACCCACCCGATCACTGACTGCATCAATGTTCAAGCCAGAACAAGCAGACAGCATCAGTACTGAACCGATAAGCATCACTGGACGTGACAGAGGAAGCATATTCATAGAACTCATTGTCTATTCCGTTTAGAAAACTAACACTCAATACCGGCTTGACGCATGGCTGCCAGCACTTGGGGCTTAATAGCATCAGAACAAGGGACAAGCGGTAAACGTATGCCGCGTTCATCCCCAAAACCCATTTTCGCTAATGCCCATTTAACAGGCATCGGGTTGGGTTCAAGGAATAAATCGGTATGCAATGCTGCTAGTGTAGCATTGATACGGTTTGCCGTTTCCCGATCACCCGACAAAGCAGCCGCACACATCTCATGCATTGCCTTGGGCGCAACATTGGCAGTGACAGAAATATCACCTTTACCACCCATCAGAATTAATTCCATTGCAGTTGCATCATCGCCGCTGTACAAGTCGATGCGGTCGCCACAACGTTGTAAAATGTCAGAGGCACGTTCCAGATTGCCGGTCGCTTCTTTAATGCCGACGATATTGGGGATCGCAGCCAAACGTTCAACCGTTTCAGGCAACATGTCACATGATGTGCGCCCCGGTACGTTGTAAAGAATCTGTGGAATTGCCACGCGCTCGGCAATCAGTTTGTAATGCTGATACAAACCTTCTTGCGTTGGCTTGTTGTAGTAGGGTGTCACCAGCAAACAAGCATCTGCACCGTCTTGCATGGCGATTTCGGTCATTTCAATCGCTTCGACGGTACTATTCGAGCCAGTGCCTGCGATGACCGGAATTTTACCCGCCACCAAATCAATCACACGTTTCATGACATGCCGGTGTTCCTTGTAATTCAAGGTTGCCGACTCGCCGGTTGTGCCGACTGCCACAATAGCGTCGGTGCCGTTTTCCAGATGGAAAGCCACCAGAGCCTCCAACGCCGCCTCATCCACGTCCCCATTGGCTTTCATCGGGGTTATGAGTGCCACCATACTGCCGCGAAACATGCAAATCTCCAAAAAATAGTTTGACAGCATACTACTGAGGCGGGTAATGAAACACAAGTGTTACACGAAAGGAGAACGCCATGACAACCCCAATCCTCGATACACCTGTACCTGACTTCACCTTAGCCGCTACTTCTGGTCAGACCTTCCGCCTATCCGATTTTCAGGAAAAAGCCAACGTTGTCCTCTATTTTTACCCTAAGGACAGCACGCCCGGTTGCACCACCGAAGGGCAGGATTTCCGCGATGCGTATGCAGAATTCCAAGCCGCCGACACCGTGGTCTTTGGTATTTCGCGGGATAGCTTAAAGTCGCACGAAAATTTCAAAGCGAAACACGCTTTTCCTTTTGAACTGCTGGCAGATGTAGATGAAATCGCCTGCAAATTATTCGATGTCATCAAATTGAAAAATATGTATGGCAAACAGGTACTCGGTATTGAACGCAGCACGTTTCTGATAGACAAGCAGGGTGTGCTGCGGCAAGAATGGCGCAAAGTGTCGGTAAAAGCACACGTTGCGGCAGTATTAGCAGCGGCACAAGCGCTGGCTTAAACACCCAAGATAACGCTTACAATATGACCTTCAGGAGTATCATGAGTCCAGCACACGCCCCCCATACCCACGTAAACCGCTTATTTGTCCTTGACACTAACGTGCTGATGCACGACCCCACCGCCCTATTCCGCTTTCAGGAACACGATATTTTCCTGCCAATGGTGGTATTGGAAGAGCTGGATCACAGCAAAAAAGGCGTGTCGGAAGTGGCGCGTAATGTGCGTCAAGTCAGCCGCTTTATGGATGATTTGATTTCTGCCGCCGGGGCAGATGCTATTCACTCCGGCGTGCCACTGTCCAGCAACCCGATGTTCGGTAATGGCAAAGCGCCCAATGGCAGATTGCTGTTTCAAACCGAAGCGCTGGACTATCCCACGCCGACTGGCTTGCCGGGGGATTCGCCCGACAATACCATTCTCACGGTTGCACTGAGCTTGCGGGACAAATACCCCGAACGCGATGTGATTTTGGTTTCTAAAGACATTAATCTACGCATTAAAGCCACAATTGTAGGCTTAAAAGCCGAGGATTATTTCAACGACCAAGTGCTAGATGATGCCGACTTGCTGCCCACGGGTTTCCACGAATTGCCCGCTGACTTCTGGGAAGCGCACAACAAGGAAATGGAATCCTGGAAAGAACATGGGCATACGTTCTACAAATTGTTCGGCCCGCTTACCCAAGAATGGCTACCGGGGCATTTCTTAGCCTTACCAGGTGATCAACCGTTTCAAGCGATTGTGCGTAAAAAAACCCTTGATCACGTCATTATTGAAACCATCCGCGATTTTACCGAACCACGTCACGCGGTCTGGGGCATTATTGCCCGTAACCGCGAGCAAAATTTCGCACTGAATTTGCTGATGGATCCCGATATTGATTTTGTCACCCTATTAGGTGCTGCGGGGACAGGCAAAACCTTGCTGACGCTTGCCGCTGGTTTAGCGCAATTGCTGGATGAACAACTCTACAAAGAAATCATTATGACCCGTGTCACCGTACCCGTCGGTGAAGACATCGGCTTTTTACCCGGTACGGAAGAAGAAAAAATGGCACCGTGGATGGGTGCGCTCATGGACAATCTTGAAGTCCTCACCCAACCCACTGGCGGCAGTAAATGGGGTCGCAGCGCCACCGATGAATTCCTGATGAGTAAGATCAAGATCAAATCATTGAATTTTATGCGTGGTCGAACTTTCCTTAATCGGTATATCATTATCGACGAAGCGCAAAATCTCACCCCCAAGCAGATGAAAACCCTGATCACCCGTGCAGGTCCTGGAACAAAAGTCGTGTGTTTGGGCAATATTGCCCAGATTGATACGCCTTACTTGACGGAAACCTCATCTGGTCTAACCTATGTGGTCGATCGCTTTAAGGGCTGGGAACACGGCGGACACGTCACCCTGCAACGCGGGGAACGTTCACGGCTGGCGGATTACGCTTCCGACCATTTGTAATTAACTAAGAGATTAACAATGCTACACGATGTGATTAACTGGATAGTGGAAACTGTCCACGGCTGGGGGTATACCGGCATTTTTGTGATGATGTTTCTCGAATCCAGTTTCTTTCCCTTCCCCAGCGAAGTGGCAATGATTCCGGCGGGCTATCTGGCTCACCAGGGGAAAATGGATATTTGGTTGGCGATTGCCGCCGGAATTGCTGGCAGCCTTGGCGGGGCATTGTTCAATTACTGGCTGGCGGTAAAGTTTGGGCGACCATTTCTGGTGCGTTACGGCAAATACGTGATGTTCAAGGAAGAAACCTTGGAACGCATGGAACGGTTTTTTGCCAAACACGGGCATGTTTCCACGTTTACCGGACGCTTGATTCCAGCAGTACGCCAGTACATTTCCTTACCCGCCGGGTTGGCGCGGATGAATATCCCGATGTTTGCGTTTTACACTGGTCTGGGTGCTGGCTTGTGGGTGATGATTCTGGCATTCCTCGGCTATTTCATTGGTGACAATCAGGCATTGCTCAAAGAAAACCTGACCAGCATTACGCTGGCAACCTTGGCGTTTGTCGCGGTAGTGATTACTGTGTATTACTTCTGGCAGAAACGCCGCCCGGCATAACTCACCCGACCTGCAATTCGTGGATGAGAAACTCCACCAACGCCCGCGTCTTTTCCGGCAGGAACTGACGCGTGGGGTACAGGGCATAGACGCTGAGGGCGGGTGCGGCGTAATCGGGTAACAGCCGCACCAATTCCCCGCTCAACAAAGCATCGTTCACTTCAAAATCAGGCAGGTATGCCACCCCGACCCCGGCGATTGCCGCTTGTTTTAGCACCTCACCGTTATTGGCAAAGAATTGCCCACGTACTTGCACTGTCATTGGTTTGCCTTGGCTATCGAAAAATGTCCAACCTTGGCGCTGACTGACATTGGTGTAAATCAAGCCACGATGTGTCGCGAGTTCCTGCGGGGTTTGTGGCGTGCCGTACTGGACGAGATAAGCGGGGGACGCCACTGCCTGCAAATAGGCGTTTTCCAGCTTGCGGGCAACCAAACCGGAATCATCCAACGAGCCAATGCGAATGACGACATCGTATTCACCACTGGCAACATCCACGTAGGCATCATCCAGATGCGTGGTGAGTTGAATGTCCGGGTGGTGTTGCAAGAACCGTAACAGCAATTTGCTCAAGCGCACTTTGCCGTAGGTCATCGGCATATTGATGCGTAATGTACCACTGAGTTTGCCTTGCAAAGCTTGCAAGTGCTGCTCGACTCGCCCGACTTCATCAAGGATGGCGCAGCAATGCTGGTAGTAATACTGCCCAGCTTCAGTGACGGCAAGTTGGCGCGTATTACGGGTCAGTAAGCGTGTTCCTAGGTCGGTTTCCAGCAATTTCAGGCGTTTGCTGACCGCAGCGACGGTTAAGCCTAGTTTGTCGGCGGCTTCGGTGATGCTGCCTGCATCCACCACTGCCACGAATTGTTGCATGGATTCGAGTCGGCTCATTTCAACTTTTGGTTAATAGTGAATTCATATTTAATGCCTTCCTCAACAAAATATCAAATCCTATACTTTCACTCAAGTAAACAGCCGTCACAGGAGGCTTCAGATGGAAATTATCCGAGCGGATTCACGTGGTGCATTCAACAATGAGTGGCTAAATAGCCGTCACAGCTTTTCGTTTGGCGAGTATTACGACCCACAACGCATGGGGTTTTCAGCCCTGCGGGTAATCAATGAGGATTGGGTAGCGGCGAAAGGCGGCTTCCCGATGCACGGGCATCGTGATATGGAAATCGTCACTTACGTGATGACAGGCGCGTTGTCGCACAAGGACAGCCTCGGCAATGGCAGCACGATTCGCCCCGGCGATGTGCAGCGCATGAGTGCGGGGCGTGGGATTTTGCATTCGGAATTTAACCATTCGGAAACCGAAGCCGTGCATTTACTGCAAATCTGGATTCAACCCAAATTCAGTGGTATCCAACCCGGCTACGCGCAGGAACATTTTCCGCTGGAACAACGGCGCGGGCGTTTGCAACTGGTTGCTTCTGAGGATGGGCGTGATGGTTCGTTGCGTATGAATACCGATGCCAGTTTGTATGCAAGCCTGTTGCAGGCGGGCGATGCGCTCAGTTATCAGAAACCCGCTGAACGTGCGGCTTATGTGCATGTGGCACGCGGGGAACTGATACTGAATGGGGTGAGTTTGCAGGCGGGCGATGCGGTGCAGGTGCGGGATGAGGCAGAATTGGCGATAACGACGGCAACGGATGCGGAGTTGTTGCTGTTTGATTTGCCGTAGGGGATGGTTATGCAGATTGGAAATTCGGAAAAAACTTATGGTCTAGTGTCGATTGCACTGCATTGGGTCATGGCGGTGGCGTTAATCGGGATGTATTTCAGTGGCGATTACATGGTCGGGCTGGAGTATTACGACGCGCTATATCACACCCTGCCGAAATGGCACAAGGCGGTGGGGGTGGTGTTGGGGGCTTTGTTACTGGTGCGGCTGGCGTGGATGTATGCACAACCGCGTCCGCTTCCGGCGAGCAGTCATGCACCAGAACTTACTCATCTGGCGGCAAAACTGGGGCATGTGGCATTGTATGGTTTGTTGCTGGTGATGTTGGTCAGTGGCTATCTAATTTCAACGGCAAAAGGGCATAGCGTGAATGTGTTCGGGCTGTTTGAATTGCCTGCGTTATTGCCAGAGAGCAAGGAACGCGGCGAACTGGCAGGCGAAGTTCACGAAATTGCCGGGACTGTATTCATTTTACTGGTCGGCGTACACGCGCTGGCTGCTTTCATCCACCATTTTTATTGGAAAGACAACACCTTGACCCGTATGTTGGGCAAGGGCTAAACACAAAGGAGATAAACATGAAAAAGACGATTGCAACTTCACTGCTGACACTGGGTTTGCTGTCAGGCACAGCGGCACACGCGGAAGATTACGTGGTTGATACCGAAGGGATGCACGCTTTCATCCAATTCCGCGTCCAACATCTGGGCTATAGCTGGCTGTACGGGCGTTTTGATAAATTCAGCGGCAATTTCAGCTATGACGAAAAGCAGCCGGAAGCCGCCAAGATCGAAGTGACCATCGACACCACCAGCGTCAATTCCAACCATGCCGAGCGCGACAAACACTTGCGCGGGGAAGATTTCCTCAATGTGGAAAAGCACCCGGAAGCGAAGTTTGTCAGCACTAAATACAGCGGCGGCAAGCTGGAAGGTAATTTAACCCTGAATGGCGTGACCAAACCGCTGACCATTGATGTGGAAGAAATTGGCGCAGGTAACGACCCTTGGGGCGGTTTCCGCCGTGGCTTTGAAGGAAAAACCAAGTTTGCCCTTGCCGATTTCGGTATTGAAAAAGACTTGGGGCCAGCATCCAAAGAAGTCGAAATGATTTTGTCGATTGAGGGTGTGAAAAAATAGCCTGCAACAGGGGCGTGTTCCACCACGCCCCACATCCTTCAGAAATCCCGCCCAAAATTAAAATACGCTTCCTGATCCAAGCCTTGGGTTTTACGCACGCCAATAAACGCAGGCCCTACGGGCGTTTCCCCGCCCAGAAAAACCGAACCCGTCCCGCGCAAATCACCTACAGTCACATCCGCGGCTTCCTGCCAAGCTTGCCGCGCCCCCACTGACGCGCCCACATGGACTTTGGCAATCTGCGGTACTTCTGCCAGTTCGCGCATGTAAGTCAATGAACCATCCAATGTGTAATTGCCAATCAACTGGTCATTATCCGTAAACGCCAAGCGCCCGGTTTGCAATGCCTCGCCCGTGCTATACAACGAGCCTTCCTCGTTATTGGCATTCGCCTCCAGCCGCCCACTCGCAATCAAACGGTGTTTGTCTTTGCTCCACACCTGTTCACGTTCCAATTCAATGCGGGAAACATCGGTATCACTGCCCAACGCTTTGATGCCGTGTGTATACGTTGCACTCACACGTCCGCCTTTGGTCGGAAAGTTCACCGAATCCAGCGTATCCGCCCGGTATTGCAATTTCAGCCCCGCCTCGTTCAGTGAATCACCGGGCAAGGTCAATGTACCGGTTTTCACTTCCGGCTCAATGCGTTGAAAGAAGATGCCAGGGGTGCTGATTCTGAATAATGTCAGAATTTAGAGTAAACTGATTGATTTCA
>CAYNNA010000106.1:0-9265 GCA_964398375.1 uncultured Thiothrix sp. | reverse complement strand
TATTTATCGAATTGCAAAAAAAACCAAGGCAGTGATCGCGCCATTCTTTATGCGTGATTTGGGCGGGGGTCGGGTGAGAGCAGAATTTTCTGCGTTACTGGATCCGTATGATTATAACGAAACAGTATTGATGCAACAGCTTGCCAGCCAACTGGAACAGCGGATTCGGGAAAATCCGGGTCACTGGTGGTTATGGCCTGCATTGCCTCTGCTACGGAGCAATAACAATGACTCAGGTAATAACTCATTCGCTGGATGACAACCATTCCCATAGCCAAATTGTGCGGCGTGTGCCGCGCTATGCCCAAGTGCTGGAGCTAGGGTGTGGCGATGGCAGTATGTCGCGTTTGCTGCGTGAACGTTGCGAGGCGCACATCATCGGTATTGATCATAACCCCGATATTGTCTGGCAAGCCCAGCGCTATTGCGATTACGTGTTCACCGAAGATTTGGATGACCCGCACAGTCTCGATGCGCTCGAAGGCGAAAAATTTGATGTGATTACCTTGGTGGATGTGTTGGAGCATCTGCAACATCCCGAAGCCTTATTGCAACGCCTTAAGCCTTTGTTGTTGGATGAAGGGCAAATATTGATTTCCATTCCCAATATTGCGCATTCTTCAGTGCGTTTGGAATTATTGAACGGGCGTTTTGATTATGAATCCGCCGGTATTTTGGATGCGACGCACCTAAAGTTTTTCACCGCTGAAAGCGTGCAAACGTTATTAGCCGACGCTGGTTTTACGGTGAATGACATTGACTATACTTGGCATGATTTGCCGGATGAAGTGATCACGCGCTACCTGAAAGCCGCAGGTTTAGAGCCGACCCCAGCGGCGTTGGCAAAGTTTCATGAGCCGGAGGCTGTCGCGTACCAATTCATTATTTCGAGCAGCCCGCTGGTCTCGGAAACTGCCCGTCTTGCCGATAAAAATGCTCAAGCTCAGCACTTAAAACCGATTGACGCGTCTTGGCAAACCTGGGGGCGGATGCATTCGGAATTGGCATTGGCACACGCCGAATTAGAGCGGGTGTATTCGACCCGCAGTTGGCAGATGCTCCGCCGTGGAGCAACGGCTTGGCGCAGTATTCAGTCACGATTCACGCTGGAATGATACAGTGACGGTTGATTAAACCGTAATAATTATAACAAGTTGGGGTATGTTGTGGTTAAGGTCAGTGTGATCCTGCCAGTTTACAATCATGCTCGGTGGGTACAGCAGGCGCTGGATTCGGTCTTGGCGCAAACGTTTAGCGCGTTCGAGTTGATGGTGATTGATGATGCTTCAACCGACGACTCTTGGGCAGTGATTCAAGCCGCGTGTGCCACCAAGTCGGACGCGCGGGTACGTTGCTGGCGGCATGAGCATAATCAAGGCGCACCGGCTACGTTAAATGAAGGGTTGCGACTGGCACAGGGCGAATACCTCGCGATTCTGAATTCTGATGACGTGTGGGATGTCACGCGGCTGGAACGCTTAGTGACGCTGGCGCAAAGTCAGTCACTCGATTTTATCGGCACAGATGTCGCGGTGCTGGATGCTGATTCCCTGCCAAAAGAAGCTGCCGAGCCGCATTGGGTGGCATGGTTTGAAGGCTTGAAACAACACTACGCTACGCATACCGATACGCAGGCGACTTTATTGCGCGGTAATTTTCTGATTACGACTTCCAATTTCTTTTTCCATCAGCGGGTGTATGTGCAACTGGGCGGCTTTGCCGAGTTGCGTTATGTGCATGATTACGAGTACGCCTTGCGGGTGGTGGCAGCGGGTTTTACGGTGCGCTTTCTGCATGGTGAGAAGTTGCTGGGTTATCGTTTACACGAGAGCAATACCATTCGGGAAAAGCCATTGGCGGCGATTGAGGAAAATATGTACTTATTGCTGGATTGGCTTGGCGGAAGAAGAACCTCACCCCCCGCCCCCCTCTCCTTGACAGGAGAGGGGGAGAAGGAAATTGTCCACTCTTGTTCCCCTTCTCCTGTCAAGGAGAGGGGGCTAGGGGGTGAGGTTCTTCTAGGGGTTTCTTCACAACTTCAGGATTTGTATCGGTATACCCGTGAGGAATGGCTGACGATTGTGCATCAGCGTTTGGTGGCGCGTGAGCAGGAATTGTTGCCGTTGATTCACGACCGTGATGCTTGGATTGCCGAGCGTGATCAGATTATTGGCGAGTTACAGCAACAGTTGGCGCAACACCGTCAGTGGCTGGTGGAGCGGGATGGCTGGATTGCGGCGCGTGATACTTGGATCGTAGAGCGCGATACCTTGCTTCAGCAACAGGCGGCAGCATTGGCAGATCGTGACGGTTGGATTGCGGAGCGTGATGCTTGGATACGTGAGCGTGATGTTTTCATTCAACAGTTACAGCATCAGCAGCAGGCGTTGTTGAACAGTCGGGCGTTCCGTTTGGGTGAGGCGTTGTTAAGCCCCTTGCGGCGTTGCAAACAATGGTGGCGCGGAGGTGAGTTATGCCTGAAAAGTTGATTGTACGTGACTGGTTGCAAGTGCGGACTTGGTTGACACCACGCCTCGGTATGGTGCGGATGATTTCCCTCGATATTTTTGACACCGTATTGGGGCGTTATGTGGGTGACCCAATTGAGGTGCAACACGCGGTGTGTCGGGCAGTGAGTGCGCGTACCGGTATTGCAGTGGAAACGGTGTGGCAAGCGCGTCAGCAGGCTGAACAGGCATTACGGGCGGAAGCCGTGCAGGCTGGCTTTGATCATGAGTGTTGTTACAGCGACATGCTCTCGCGCTGGATGGAGCGGTTGGGATTGGAGACAGATGCCAAGCTAGCGCCTTTTATCCGTCAAACAGAACTGGATTTGGAAGCCGCAACCTTGCACGTCAAACGCGATGCGCAGGTGTTTTTGGATTGGGTGCGGGAACAAGGTATTGAGATTATTGCCATGTCGGATATGTATCTGGACGGCGATATGTTGTGTGAATTGTTGCGGCGACTCGGCATCGTCGATTATTTCACCTTTGTGTATGTCTCGGCAGATTTTAAGCTGGGGAAATACAGCGGACGCTTGTTTGAAAAAATGCTGCAAGTCAAAGGCTTGGATGCGCAGCAGGTGGTACACATCGGTGATAATCCGATTTCCGATCGGCGCATGGCGTGTCATACCGGCATTCAAGGCATTTGGTTGTATGAAAAAGCCGAATTGCGCCGCCGCGAACGCCAAACTTTGTCGGCACAGATGGCGCAACGTGGTGGGATCTGGCAGGGGCGGCATTTTTTTGAATGCGTGGAAACCCGTAGCCACCAACAGGATAGCTTGAAACCGCGTGATTTCTTCTTCCGCTACGGGCGCGATGTCTTAGGCCCTGCATTTAGTGTGTTTATGCACGGTTTGCAGGAGCGTTTGCAACGGCAAATGGCTGCGGGTAAGCCCGTTGAAAAGCTGCTGTTTGTAGCGCGTGATGGATTTTTGTTCGAGCGTTTGTATCACACCACGGGGATGACGATTCCTTCCGAATATGTGTATTTGTCGCGCCGCGTGATTACCGCCGCCGCCACAGCAGAGGGTTTGAGCCGAGAACAGGCGCTGGTGGCATTTTACAACCCAAAACAACAAGGCTTGGCATCGGTTTGCAAGGTGTACGGTTTGCCGGAAGCGGCGTTGCAGCCGTTGGCAAAACAGCATGGCTTTGACGATTTCAGCGCACCCATCCACGACTGGGAGGATGTGCGCCTGCATAACTTTCTGCAAGACCAGGCGGTGCAAGCCATTATCCGTGCTACTGGTCAGCAACACCGGGCGTTATTGCAGCGGTATTTGGAGCAAGTGGGCTTCTTCGCGCATCAGCGTATCGCGTTGGTGGATATTGGTTGGAATGGCACGGTGCAGAAGTTTCTCAAGCAAGCCTTTGGAACGCGCCCGGATTTCCCGCAATTACACGGTTATTACTTTGCGTTTGTGCCGAAGCTGTACGCGGATTTTGGCGAGAACAATACCTGCGAAGGCATTGTGCACGATTCGCGGCGTGGCAATGCTTGTGAGCGGATTCCGGCAGAGTTTGAGGAGATTTTTGAGCAGGGGGCGCGTTCGCACGAGGCGACCACGATTGCCTACTGCGAACAAGACGGGCGGGTCGTGCCAGTTTTGAAAGCGGATACGGCACCGGATCGGCAGGCGGAAATCTTGTGTAACCCCTTGGTGGCGCAAATGCAGCAAGGCATCTTGCACCATTGGGAGCATTTTCGAGCGGTTCAGCAACTGACTGGGTATAGCAGTCAACAATTGTTGCCTTATGTGCATGGTCTGCTGGAGCGTGCGGTGGTGTACCCCACGACCGAGGAAATCCATGAGCTGACTAAGTTGGTGCATACCGAAGATTTTGGGCATGACCATGTATTGGCACTGGCAAATCAGGCAGTAGGCTGGAGCGATTTGTTACGCCCGCGTCGCTTGTGGCAGCGTTTGGAAGTCAGTGCTTGGCGTTATGCGCTGTTTGAGAAAATTCCCACGGGTATGGCGAATTTCGCGTTTCGTGTCGCGTATTTGCACGCTGTAAAAAAATAATAAAGGGGCTGTTATGGTTGTGAGTCCATTGAAATTATTCGCGTATGCGCTGGCATTTCGGTTTTCATCGGGGCGGGGGCGCTGTTTTAGTCCGGGCATTAAAGCCATGCTGATTTGGTATGGCACACGCTTGCGTTTGGCAGTGCTGGATCGTGCGGCTGCTAAATGGTGGCGCGGGTGGTTTGAGTCAGTCTAATGATGGATAACGCACGGGTGCAGATTTTACTGTCAACCTGGAACGGTGAGCGTTGGCTGCCTGAATTATTGGCTTCATTGGAAAAGCAAACGTTTCAAGACTGGCAATTGCTGATTCGGGATGACGGTTCTACCGACCAAACCTTGCGCATTTTACTGAACTGGCAAGCGGCACACCCGGATAAGTTGGCAGGTTTGTTGCTGGATGGCAGCCATTTGGGGAGTAAGTTGAGTTTCAGCCGGTTGGTGGAAGCCAGCACAGCGCCTTGCCTGATGTTTTGTGATCAGGATGATGTGTGGTTTCCTGAAAAAATCGAGCTGCAATACACCACGTTGCGGCGTTTGGAAGCGCAATACGGTGAGGCAACGCCGTTATTGGTGCATTCGGATTTGGTGGTGGTGGATCAGGATCGCGCCATACAAGCCGTGTCATTTTGGGATTACCGCGATTTTGCGATCGGGCAGCGTAAACAGGCGTATTTGCTGAATAATGTGGTGACGGGGTGTGCCACCGCGTTTAATCGAGCGGCTGCGGACTTGGCATTTCCATTACCACTTTACGCGATGGAACATGACCGTTGGTTGGCGTTGGTTTGTGCTTGGTTCGGGCAAATCCAGGCATTGCCGCATCCGTTATTGCTGTACCGCCAGCATGAAGCAAATGCCATTGGTGCCGCGCCAGCCAATGCAAACGGCTTGAGTACACGGGTTGATGCGTGGAGCCAGCAAGCGGAAGTGTTCTTGCACCGCTTCGGTGAGCGGCTGGATGCTGAGGATTTCAAATTAGTGACCGCAGTGGCAGGGCTACGCCATCTGCACGGTTGGAAACGGCGGCAACAGATTTTGCACCATCGGCTGTTTAAACCGGGGGTACTGAATAATGTGGCGCTACTGCTATTTGCATAACAACAGGGAGATACCATGACAACAATAATTCAGCGCCCTGACGTGGCAGTGATCGTGTTAACCCGCAATGCAGGGCGCTTGTGGCCGGAATGGATTAAAGCGATTCAGCACCAGACCGTACAGGCGGGGCGTTATTTGGTGATTGATTCGCTGTCGGAAGATCACACGGCTGAATTGGCAGCCGCAGCAGGTTTAGAAGTGCAACGGATTCATCCGCGTGATTTTAGTCACGGTGGAACCCGCCAGTTGGCGGCGGAGTTGTGTCCTGATGCCGCGTTTCTGGTGTATTTGACGCAAGATGCCATCCTCAAACAAGCGGATTCGCTGGAGCAATTGCTCAAACATGCGGATGACGATAGCCATGTAGCGATGGTATACGGGCGGCATTTGGCGCGTGCGGATGCGGATTATTTGGAATGCCATGCGCGTGGGTTCACTTACCCGGCGACCTCTTCGGTGCGTGACCGCGACAGCTTTAAAACCTTAGGGTATCGTGCGGCGTTTGCCTCCGATGTGTACGCGGTGTATCGCGCCAGTGCCTTACGCAGTATTGGTGGGTTTCCACAACACATTATCGTGAGCGAAGACAGCTATGTGGCAGCGCGGCTGTTGCTGGCGGGGTGGAAAACGGTGTATTCAGCGGAAAGCACGGTGGAGCATTCGCACCGTTATTCCTTGGTGCAGGTTTTCCGGCGTTATTTTGATGTGGGGGTGTTCCATGCCTCGGAACAGCCCTTGATGCAAGCCGTTGGTGCGCCGGATCGTGAGGCGGGTACGTATGTGCGTTCGTTGATACGCTATTTATACGAGCGTCAGAAATGGTTATTGCCTTTGGCAGCGTTGCAAACCTTGGTGAAATTGCTTGGCTTCCGTTTGGGAAAGCGTTACCAACAATTACCCGTCAGTATTTGTCGGCTGATTAGTGTGCAGCGTGCCTATTGGGTGGATGGTATAGAGGGAGAGAAGGGCGCACTTAGGTGTGCTGCACCCCTACGAGTGATGGGTAGGGACGCACCTCTGTGTGCGCCCTCTTTAGGGGCGCTTAAGCACAAAAAGTGTGAAAAAACAGCGAAAAGTTTGTTACAGAATCTTGACAGAGAAAGATTTGAATATTAGTATATTCGCATATTGTCAATGATCGATTTAACACTCCTCCATCCTCCTTTGGTGGTAATTGCGCGGCTCATCTGAGCCGCGTTTTTTTATTGTTGAATACGCTCGTGTTGATTGTTGGGTTTTTCATGTGTTTGTCTCTTTGTTGTGCCTCCCCGTTGGTGTGAGGCATTTTTTTGTCGGGAGTTGGGTGCTAAACACTTGAGAATTTCCAGCATTTCCCCTAGAATGCCGCGTCTCTTTGTTCCCCCACCTTTATCAGGTTTGGGGTGGATCGGCAAAACAGATTTAAGAAGTGGATTGAGCAAGATGAAAACATTCAGTGCAAAGCCAGCTGAGGTAAAACGCGACTGGTACGTCGTTGATGCCGAAGGTAAGGCGCTAGGCCGTTTGGCCTCCGAAGTTGCCCGGCGTTTGCGTGGCAAGCACAAGCCAGAGTACACTCCGCACGTTGATACCGGCGATTACATCGTCATTATTAACGCTGACAAGGTGGGTATTACTGGTAATAAAGCCAAAGACAAAACCTATCACTATCACACCGGCTACATCGGTAATATGCGTGCCTTCACCTTTGAAAAAATGCAACAACGCGCACCGGGTCGAGTCATTGAGCTCGCGGTTAAAGGCATGTTGCCAAAGAATCCACTGGGTCGCGCCATGTACCGTAAAATGAAAATTTACGCTGGCACAGAACATAACCACCAAGCACAGCAGCCGCAAGTGCTGGACTTTTGATCGGGCAGGAATGAGAAATGGCTGAAACACAATATTACGGCACTGGTCGTCGCAAATCTTCATCTGCTCGCGTCTTCATGCGTGCAGGTAGCGGTGCGGTCACGGTTAACGGCAAAGCACTGGGCGACTTTTTCGGGCGTGAAACCGCCAGCATGGTCGTGCGTCAACCGCTGTACACTGTTAACATGGCTGAGAAATTTGACATTAATGTCACGGTTGCGGGTGGTGGTATCACCGGTCAATCTGGCGCTATCCGCCTTGGCATTGCCCGTGCGTTGCTGCAATACGATGAAACCCTGCGCGGTGAGCTGAAGTCGGAAGGCTTCCTGACGCGTGACGCACGTAAGGTTGAACGTAAGAAAGTCGGCTTGCACAAAGCACGTCGGGCGACACAGTTCTCCAAGCGTTAATACGGTTGGTTTTTCAGTTTTTCTGAAAGTATCAAGCCGTGTATCAATAAAGCCACAGTGCATTGTAGCCTGTGGCTTTATTGCGTTTAACTGACTGAAATCTTAATAACTACCGTTTGTCGGCAGGGTGTGGATTTGACCAGCAAATCATGTGGCATTTCTGCAACATCTACAGTAAACTTTGTAGCGTATTTGCAAAAAAGCAGTTGCAAGACGCTGGCAAGGGATGTATAAATACTTCCGTCAGATTGAACAAATCGAAGATTAAATTTTAAAGACAGGACAAACCTTCTTAAATAGGAGTCGACTCATGAAAAACATTCTCGCAATCGCAGTTGCTACTGCACTGATCGCCCCTGCTGCTGCAATGGCTGACACCACTCTGTACGGCAGACTGCACGCTTCCGTAGGCGAAGTTAAAGCTGCCAATGGTACTAAAACCACGGCTGTTGAAAGCCATTCTTCACGTTTTGGTATCAAAGGTTCTACCGAACTGGACAATGGTGTCAGCGCTACTTATGGTCTGGAATACGGTTTGAGCTTAGACGGTGACAATGGCGGTGGTGCTTCTGCTCCGACAGTTGGCACGGCAAATGATGCTGCACTGGCTTCTCGTAACACCTTCGTTGGTCTGAAAGGTGGTTTTGGTGAAGTTCGCTTAGGTAAGCATGATACACCGGCTAAATTGGCGACCTCTGGTTTAGATGTATTCGCGGATACCTATGCGGATATGGCAAATATTATCAATGCCGATGCACACCGTCCTAATAACGTGGTTGCCTACATCAACAAGTTCGGTCCGGTCGGTGTTGCTGCTGCACATTCAACAGGTGCGGGTTTCGATGGTACTTCTGAAGCTAATAGCGTAATGGCTAACTACAGCACTGGTCCTTTCTATGCTGGTTTGGGTTATACCGATGTTGATGGTGGTTCAGTGGCTGGCGCGGGCGTTTCCGCTGCTGAGCATATCAACTTAGGCTTGGGTTATAAAGCTGAAGCTGGTCATGCTGTTAACTTCGTTATGGAAAATAGCTCAGGTGTTACTGCTGTAGAAGATAAAGCTATGATGTTGTCTGGTGTTGCTAAGATGGGCGCAGTGTCCTTCAAAGCAGCAGTTGGTCAGAGCGAGCGTTCTGGTGCTGCGACAGGTTCCAACGGCAAGGAAGAATTGACTGCTATTGGTCTTGATTACGGTTTGGGTAAGAAAACCAGCGTATACATTCTCGGTACTGAGAACAAAAACACAGCTAAAGTTGAAGCAGGTGCTACTAAAACTACTGCAACTGTACTGGGTGTTGTTACTGAATTCTAATCCTTCGGGTTTAGTTGACAGCTAGAGAAAAGGCTCCTTCGGGAGCCTTTTCGC
>CAYNNA010000105.1:0-9370 GCA_964398375.1 uncultured Thiothrix sp. | reverse complement strand
TAGGTCTAGTTTACACCGTTTTATCGTATGTGGGGCAAAATGAGAATTGCTGTCAACATAGAGTTTGGATGCAAATAACCGTGCAGATACG
Organism: uncultured Thiothrix sp.; assembly: GCA_964398375.1. Classification (GTDB taxonomy): domain Bacteria; phylum Pseudomonadota; class Gammaproteobacteria; order Thiotrichales; family Thiotrichaceae; genus Thiothrix. Next base: position 9,279 of record CAYNNA010000105.1, on the reverse strand, counting down.
TTATGCTAAACCGTCTACAGAGAGGAATTCACCATGTTATTCGCCGCCCTCACCGCCACACTCGAAACCGCGTTCAATGCTTGGTTGCAATTAGACAAAGCCAGTCATGGGACGGCACTGACCCGTTTACAAGCCTTGCAAGGCAAGCTGATTTGCTTACACATCAGTAACCCTGATCTCCAACTGTATTTTTTGCCCACGGCTGATACGGTACGTGTGACCACGGAGTATGCAGCCGAACCCGATGTCACCATTCACGGCTCAGCGCTGGCATTGATGCGCTTATCCGCTGCCAACGATACCGGCAAAGCGATGTTAGCCAACGGCATTAAAATCGACGGTGACATGGGCTTGGGCAACCGTTTCAGCCAAATCTTGCGCGAAATTGACGTGGATTGGGAAGAATTGCTGTCACGCGCAGTCGGTGACGTGATTGCATACCAAATGGGGCAATTGGCACGCGATACCAAAGGCTGGTTGGACGATTCCGCGCACGCGATGCGTTTGAATACGCAAGAATATTTGCAGGAAGAAGCGCGGTTATTGCCCGCTGAAGCCGAAATCCGCAGGTATCTGGATGAAGTCGATACGCTGCGGATGGATGCTGATCGCTTAGAAGCGCGGTTAAAACGGTTGGAACTTAAGGCTTAGGCGGCTTTTGAATGCTCGCAATGGAAACATGCGTGATGGAAGCTTTGCCTGAAGGCGGCTTCACGCTCGCCGTAGGGTTTTCCACATGAAAATAACGGTAGCCATTGATCATGCCGGAAATACTTGCCCCCTTACCTTTCAGGTCATGCAATACCACAGCCACCACATGCGCGACGGTAAACCCCAGAATCAGGCTCGCCAAACCGCCGTGCAGCCCAAACATCGACATTCCCAAGAATTGATACGGCGCATTATAAAACAAGCCCGTCACCGCACACACCAGCAACACCAGCCAAAACAGTGGGTAAATCACCCGCCAAAACGGGTTATGCCCATACCAATTTGGCAGTGGAAACCGCGCAAAACTCAGGTAAAACAACGCCATTTGCTTCATGCCCACCCACTGCGCCTTATCGGGCAAAAAAGCGCTCCAATGTGCAGTACCGGGTAGCAAAAACATCAAAATGACCCGCCCCACCACCGTAATCAGCACCAATTGCCCCACAATCATGTGCCAATCGCGCCAGAATTCATGATCCACATTACCATGCTCCAACGCCCACGCACTGGCAAATAAAAACAACACTCCGGCTGCCACCAACCCATGTGTCAAGCGCACCCAACCCGACCAAACCAACACATAACGTATCGTTTCTTGCTGCATGAAAGCCTCTCTAACTGCATTAATTCCAGAAAACCAGTCTAGCAGGAATTTAAAATAATAGTGGTATTCCGCTAGGGATTAGCCAGGGCGACCGCATTTGACTTTTTAAATCACTTTAAAATCAATAGATTGATTACTTTTAAGACATAGGCGCATTAATTATATCTCATTGATTAATAAGAGTTTAAAATTTATATGCGCTCACCCTGAGGGATTAGCCTACTCTGGCGAAAGCTACAGAGATCACCCTGGCAGTTTTAACAGTTCCCTCCGGTTACTTCACGAACACCTTCCCCGTTACCTGTAAGCACAAATTCACTCACACCTGTTTTTAAAGGAAATTAATCATGGCTACAGGCAAAGTAAAATGGTTTAACGACACTAAGGGCTTCGGCTTTATTTCTCAAGACGACGGCGGCCCCGACGTATTTGTTCACGTCAGCGCCATCCAAGGCAACTCAGGTTTCAAAACCTTAGCAGAAGGCCAACCGGTCAGCTTCAACGTAGAAAAAGGCAACAAAGGTCCACAAGCCAGCAAAGTCATTCCCCAATAAGCTTTCAGCCCAACGCTTATTCAGCATCCGGGCTGATTTCCCTACCGTACTACGGCACATGGACATCAGCCCGTTATTCCATTGAGTATTAGCCACTCAACCCGCCCATTCACCCCAGTATTCGGGAACATCACATGAAAACACTCTTCATTGGCAATATTGCGCCACAGGCGACAGAGAAAGAACTGCGCGAACTCCTCGCCGAATACGGCACGATTCGCAAACTGGAAATGCCCCGCGATATTTTCAGCGGCAAATGCAAAGGCTTCGCCCTGATCGACATGGAAGGTCACGAAGCCCGCGCAGTCATGGCAGGGTTAAACGGCAAAACGTTCCTCGATAACCCGCTTAAAGTCACCGATGACAAGCCCAAAGCCAAAGGTCGCGGTCGCCGCTAAGCAAAACTTCCGGTATCATTAACACAGAGTTCATGTAACACGGAGTTTGTGTAATGAAAAACGTCACTGTTTCCTTGGATGATGAAGTTGCCCACTGGGTGCGTATATGGGCAGCCAAACAAAATACCAGTATTTCGCAACTGTTGGGCAGTTTGCTGCGTCGACAGATGCATGAAGAAAATGGCTATCAAGCAGCCATGCAGCAATTCCTTTCCCGCACCCCTAAAGCATTGAAACCCAAGGGTGAATGTTACCCTAGCCGGGAATCACTTTATGCACGCTAGAGTATTCGTTGACACCAATATTCTAGTCTATTCACGGGATAAATCCGAAGAAGCCAAACAAGCTATCGCCTTGCAATGGCTCGCCGTGCTTTGGCAACAACGCTCCGGCAGAATCAGCGTTCAAACCTTGAATGAATTTTATGTCACGGTAACACAACGGCTAAAACCGGGTTTATCCCGCCCCGAAGCACAAGCTGACATCCGCAACTTATTGCTGTGGAATCCTATCCCCGTGGACAGTACAGTAATGGAAAACGCTTGGCTGATACAGGAACGCCACCGCTTTTCATGGTGGGACTCGCTAATTCTCTCCGCTGCACAAATTCAGGATTGCACCATCGTCTTGAGTGAAGACATGCAGCACGAACAACAAATCGGCAACATGACCATCATCAATCCATTTCTTGCAGACATTACTATGCTGGGAACGTGAGGGGAATGCAACACAATGGAACTAACACTCCTAACCTCTACCTTCATAAAAGAGCTAGATGGCTTTGCCTACACGCTCTCCAGCACAGATCGGGTGTGGAATATCCTGTTTCCTGACCAGCAAGAAAAATGGCATCATTTGCACATCAACCAATACCAGCAAACCTACTACATCACCCATATCAGCGGCGACTGTGGCAGACTGGAGGTTCAACTAGGCAAAGATGTCCAACAGACCACGCGCCCAACGGGAAACACAACATGGGAATCCCTGTTCACCTCGGCTCGCCAATGGCTAAAAGCCGTTCGTAAAGACTGGATAAAAGCCAACAAAAAAATCCAGCTTGAATACCCATTACGTTACCGCTACGGCATCGCCCCCAATGCGCTCGTTCGTGCATCCCTTCCCGATGTCTACCGACTCGACAAAGAGCTGGGTAAAGCCAACACCGCGAAACTGGTACGGCTGGTCGAAGAGGGTTTTTTCATCCGGCAGCAAAATCCTCACGTTGCCAGCATGACTGCCACCGACTATTTCCACTACTGCAAAATCGCCTATATCGCCGGAAAGCGTCAGGATGAAACGCTTGATGAAGCGTTATCTGGGCGAGAAATGTATGCCCGCTATGCCGATGGTCGCCACGAAGGGCTGCTGGATATAAACCCCGATTCCGCACAGGAATTTGCTGACTGGATAGACGGTAAACACCCACTAAAAAAAGTCGGCGGACATCCCTGGGAAATCAAACGCGGCGGCAATACCACCCACATAAACCTGACGGTCACACGCCCATCTTACCAGCGGGAAGGCTTCAAGATTGAATTGCGGGGCGAAGCCATCAGCCGCATGGTAGAGACAATGAACATGTTTCTAGCGATCCATACCGCTGATTTACCTATTTCCATCGCCAATCCAGAAGACGTGCGCAAACGGCTGCTGGCACAAGACAATATTGGCATCGTTCCCTGTTACGCATCATTACACCGCGCCAACCAGCATTTTGGCAAACATCAGGATGTGTTCGATGTCATGCACTACGACGACCTAGGCAGATTCAAACGGCGCATAACGCCGTTCATTACGTGGGAAGCATTGCCTATTCTGAAACCACGGGATGCATCTGATATACTTCTGCCATAATTGTTTACCGATGGATTCTCCGATGGCATCACTCAAAGACCAACTCCTCAAGGCTGGCTTAATCGACCAGTCCAAGGCACAAAAAGCCGAACAAGATCAACGCAAGCAAGCCCACCAAAAAACCGCCAAGGCACAAAAACAAGCCAAGAAAAGCGGCGAAGTTGTGGTGGACGAAGCCAAATTACTCGCCGAAAAAGTTTTGCAAGAAAAGGCGGAACGCTCCAAAGAACTCAACCGCCAACAACGCGAACAGGCTGAGAAAAAAGCCATTCAAGCGCAAATCAAGCAATTAATCACCCTCAACAGCATTGACCGCAAGCGTGGCGACCTTGCTTACCAATTCGCCGATGGCAGCAAAATCAAAAAGATTTACCTGACCAAAACCCTGCAAGACCAACTCGCCTACGGCATTATCGTGCTGGTCAAATTGGGCGACGGCTACGAACTCGTTCCCAAACAAGTCGCGGAAAAAATTGCCCAGCGCGATGCTGCCTGGATTCTGGTGCAAAACACCAGCAGCACCGAGCAAGCCGCCGTGGAAGAAGACGATCCCTACGCCGATTACAAAATCCCTGACGATTTGATGTGGTAAACTGCCCCGCTTTCACCTGTTTGGCTTGATTGCATGAAACCCGTCACCCGCATCCTTCGCCTGTGGACAATCAACCGTGTCTTTATCCGCCACGGGCTGGATGAACTCGTCCTCAACCTCCCCTTCATGCGCCCAGTGGCATTCGTCTACCACCTACTGCCTTGGAATTGGGGCAAGCAAGAAACCCGCCCACGCGGGGAACGCATCCGCCGTGCCCTCGAAGATTTGGGGCCAATCTTCATCAAATTCGGGCAAATGCTTTCCACGCGGCGCGATTTGCTGCCGGATGACATCGCCGCCGAACTCACCCGTCTGCAAGATCGCGTGCCACCGTTTTCCAGCCTCGAAGCGCGGAAAATGATCGAAAAGGCTTACGGCAAATCCGTCACCGACGTGTTCCAACGCTTTGAAACCGACCCGATGGCGTCCGCTTCCATCGCCCAAGTTCACGCCGCGCAATTGTGGGATGGCAAAGAAGTCGTCGTCAAAGTGTTGCGCCCCGGCATTGAAAAAACCATCAGCCAAGACGTGGAGCTGATGTACATGATGGCGGGCTTGCTACAACGCTATTGGAAAGAAGCCCGCCGTTTACGCCCTGTAGAAGTCGTCGCCGAATACGAAAAGACCATTTTCGACGAACTCGATTTAATGCGCGAAGCCGCCAACGCCAGCCAAATCCGCCGCAATTTTGAGGCAAACCTTACGCTGTATGTACCAGAAATTTATTGGGATTATACCCACCCCAACGTCATGGTCATGGAGCGGATTTACGGCATCCCTGTCGGCAACATTGACCAGCTTCAAGCTCTGAATGTTAACTTCAAGCGACTGGGTGAGTTAGGGGTGGAAATCTTTTTCACCCAAGTGTTCCGCCACAACTTTTTCCACGCGGATATGCACCCCGGCAATATTTTCATCGACCCCAGCAACCCTGCTGACCCGCAATACATTGCGGTGGATTTCGGCATCGTCGGCACGCTCTCCCCCGCTGACAAGCGTTATCTCGCAGAAAACTTCCACGCCTTCTTCCAGCGCGATTACAAACGGGTCGCGGAATTGCACGTAGAATCCGGCTGGGTTCCACCATCTACCCGTGTTGACGAATTTGAATCAGCCATTCGCTCAGTCTGTGAACCAATTTTCAACCTGCCGATTAAAGACATTTCCTTCGGGCAATTCTTGCTGCGCCTGTTCCAAACGGCGCGGCGTTTCAATATGGAAGTGCAACCGCAATTGGTGTTACTGCAAAAAACCCTGCTGAATATCGAAGGCTTAGGGCGACAGCTTTACCCCGATCTGGATTTGTGGTCGACCGCCAAACCCTTCATTGAGCGGTGGATGGATGAGCAAGTGGGTGTTCGTGCCTTATTTAATGGCGTGAAGGTTAATTTGCCCAAATTCCTCGAAAACCTACCGTACATGCCGAATATGTTGCACGACATCATGCAGCAAACCACCCAGCAAAAACTCAAAATGCAGTGGGAATCGCAGCAACTCGAAGCCTTGCGCCAAGAAATGCGCCGTTCGCAACGCATCAATCAAACGCTGATTATCACGGGCATACTGATCTTTGTCGCGGTGCAAATCTTCAACGCTTACCGCTAACGCAAAAAAGCCGCCCTGTTTCCAGAGCGGCTTGCTTAACGCATGGGTTTAATAAACCTATGCTGGTGGTGCGTTCGGGTCTTTGACATTGGCAGGTGCCACATCAACAATCACGGTTGCCTGTGCCTGATTACCATACTTGTCTTTGACGATGTAGGTAAACTCGTGATCAACGCAATAACCACTGCGCAAGGTGTAACGAATCGACTTACCATCCGGGCTAACCACTGCCGTGCCATAGCGCGGGGTGCTGACAGAAATAATCGTCATCTCATCACCAGTATCATTCGCCAACACCGGTAAGGTTCTGGTGACGGTATCGTTTAGATCAATCAATAGGTAATCATTTTTCAGCATCAGATAACCGGGGTTAGTCGTGCTGCTCACGGTAATATTGACATCCGTTTCAGTCGTGTAACCACGGCTATCGGTCAGACGATAGGTGAGTTTATCTGCCCCGGTATACCCAGCGGCAGGCGTGTACACGACCCGATCACCAGAAACACCAGCCGCACCATGACTTGGCCCGGCAATAATGGTAATGGTAACACCGCCACTGGCAGGCACATCGTCATTGCTTAACACGTCAAACGAGTTAGCCGTGCTATTCATGTCCACGGTATACAAATCCGCTTGGGCATTTAGATTGCCACCCGGTGTATTCACGCGCACAAACACATTACCCGTCGCGGTATTGCCGTCAGTATCCCGAATCGTGTAGGTGAACTGATCATCACCAGTAAAACCAGCATTCGGCGTATAAATCACGCTATTACCGTTTTGCGTGACAGTTCCGTTGGTTGCAGCACCCACACCCGTTACCGTCAATGCATTGCCATTCGGCTCACTATCATTTACCAGTACATCAATATCGACTGATTCGCCAGCAGTGGTGGAAGCGGTATCATCCTTAACCACCGGCGCATTCGGATTTGCCGCGCCAACTGTTACCGTGACGGTTGCCGTGCTTTGGTTGCCTGCCGGATCCCGAATCACATAGGTAAAGGTATCAGTACCCGTAAAACCAGCCACAGACGTATACACCAGATCAGTACCGACTTGGACTACGGAGCCATTCGCGCCCTGATTAAAGCTGACAATGCTCAATACATCACCGTTCGGGTCAGTATCATTTGCCAATACTGGAATGCTAACCGGCGTACCACTGGTGGTCGTAGCGCTGTCATTGACAGCAACAGGCGCGTTCGGGGCAACACTGCTGCCAGTGCCTGCCGTGGTTTTGTAGGTATCCACGGTTTGTTTGTGGTCGGCGGTGTTACGCAATGCCTGACGCACCCACAGGGGTGGTTCAGGAATCAACTCCTTACGCCACACAACTTTAGGATCAGTCATGCTAGTACCACCCGCTTCAATCACCTCATCTTTGTATTCATTTTGGTAAGTGACATATTCAATATCAACGCGGCGGTTTCTGTGCCGCTCAGCTTCTGTATTGGGGTATTTCGGCTGACTTTCCCCCAAACCTTGTGCCAGCAACTCATTGGCGCTGAAACCGTTTTTGATCATGAAATCACGCACGGCATTCGCACGACGCTCAGACAACTTCTGGTTATGTGCATCTGAACCTTTGTCGCAGGTATTGCCAGTAATGCGGATATTGCCATCATAACCCGATGCACGAATCTGACCGATAACCGCTTTCATGCGTTCTTGCGCTTCTGGGGTCAACTTGGCACTGTCGAGCTTGAAGAACGTATCAGACTCCAGCTCCATTGTGTTCTTAACGAGTTTGCGCTCAATTTTCGGCGGCTGCTTAATTTGTTCGCCCGGAATTTCCGTGCGAATCCGGCGATAGCGCTGTTCGGGTTGCCAAACACCGGCTTCACTGCCAATGTCATAACGGTAGGAAATTCCCCCGCGAGCTTCCGCATCTTCGGAAGCCAACACACCACCGGCTTTTTTATAAACTTCCACTTCCGCACCCACGCTATGTGGGGTATCGGGGAAAAACTTTTCGACACCACCTGTCAGGGTCGTTTGCGTCGGGCGTTTTTCGCTATCGGCAAAATCTTTAGCCCACTCATAGTCCACGCCGCCTTGCACACGCATACTCTGCCCTGGCAGGAAAGCGCCCACACGTCCACCGACACCAAGGTCATAGGCTTTTTCAGTAACGCCGGGGGTAGTGGTCGCACGACCATCGGACAAGCCCTTGCTCACATGCCCCGACCAGAACAACGTGCTGTTTTCCTGACCGTAACCCAAGGTGGCTTTTTTATCCTTGTGTTCATTTTGGTCATAAGCACCAAACACTTTATTGACGTGAGAAGGATTATTCGCATCACCCGACACCCAGTGATGGCTGAGCTTCGCACCCGCTCCCGTCAGAGTTTCTTCGCCAGCAGCGTCATCAGCATCGGGGTTAAAACCCACATAGCCTTGACCGATGGTCGCGCTGCTCTCGGTGTTACCGAACACTTGGCTGGCTTCCACTTTGCCTTTGAGTTCAGTGTCAACGCCAATGCCAATGCGGGTATTACCACCGACATAGCCGGTATTGACACTGGAGGTTTCCGTGGAATCTTCTAAAAATCCGTCATCTTGCTGACCTAAAGCCTGAGCTTGGCTCATCGCATCCGGTAGCGCATTATTCTCTGGAATGGCATCACCTTCCAAGGTTAACGGGGCAGATGGCGGCGGTGGAATTTGACCATACGACCCATCATGCCCGCCGTCTCCTGCGAGAACAGTGGCAGAACAAAATAGTAATGGCAAAATAGCCCATGTAGGGGAAAGCGTTTTTTTGTTATTCATCGTTATGTCTCTCTGTCTGCGTGCCTTTATTATTGGTATTGGGTCACATGATCGCAGCCACTATATGCCGTGTGGCAAACACACCACAACATATTCCGACGAACGTATGGTCATGCTATATCCCTAGTCAACGGGTGCTGATTTAATATAATGTGAATTACGCACAAACATACGCCCCATATT
>CAYNNA010000104.1:0-9422 GCA_964398375.1 uncultured Thiothrix sp. | reverse complement strand
CTTGGAACGGCGACAACCACCCACCCAAGAACATCAACGAAGTCAGTGCGGCAATCAGCCACATATTGGCGTATTCCGCGAGGAAGAAAATCGAGAACGCCATGCCGGAATATTCCACATGGAAACCCGCCACGATCTCGGACTCACCTTCCGCCACGTCGAACGGCGCACGGTTGGTTTCTGCCACACCCGAAATGAAATACACCAAGAACAAACCAAACAAAGGCCACACAAACCAGCTAAAAATGCTGCCGGATTGCGCCCGCACAATGTCACCCAGATTCAAGCTACCGGCTGCCATTAACACCCCAACCAACGCAAACCCCATCGCAATTTCATACGACACCATTTGCGCCCCAATCCGTAGCGCAGAAAGTTGCGCGTACTTGGAGTTGGAAGCCCAGCCCGCAATAATCACCCCGTACACGCCCAAGGAAGTCAGTGCCAGCAAGAACAACAAGCCTGCGTTCACATCCGCCAGCACCATGCCATCACTAAACGGAATCACCGCCCAAGCCGCAAATGCAGGCCCCATCGCCAACAACGGCGCAATCAAAAACAAAAAGCGGTTGGATTTTTCAGGAACCACAATTTCCTTAAAAATCAACTTAAACATATCCGCAAACGGCTGCAACAAGCCTTTGAATCCAACCCGGTTCGGCCCCACGCGCACCTGCATGAAACCGATGATTTTGCGTTCTGCGTAAGTCGCGTAAGCCACCAACAAAATCAGCGGCAGCACAATTGCGACGACTTTGATCAAAATGATTAGCAGCGTCACCATCCACTCAGGGAGGAAGGCACCGAAGAAATTTGCGAGTATGTCCATCATTCCCCTAACCTGCCTTTGCTATTTGAAGCGCACCGAAAGCCGCGCCCAACACGTTGGATACTTCAATGCCCGACTGCAACCCAGCGCAACCCGCTGGAATACCCGCGTCCAGTTGTGCTGGCAGCGTGATCGTCACCGCACCTTGCGACACCTTCAGCGTATCGCCAGCCGCGACACCCATATTCGCCGCATCTTGCGGATTCAACTGCACCGCCGCCGGAGGAATCATGGCTTGCAAGGCTTTAGCACGACGCACTAGCGAATCAACGCGGTACATTTCCACATCACCGATGCGCTGAAACGCCCCATCCGCCGTAGAGACGCAAGATTTTGCGTCTCTACCCACAGTGCCAGCATAACGATTGTTGCAAACCTCTACGCCATCCAATTCAAGGTGCAACTCGGCAACAATTTCTTCGGTAGCAACCCAATCAAATTCAGGCACACCCGCCGTATTACCCAACACCCGTAGCACTTTCCAAGCAGGTCGCGCCTCGCCCGGTGGCACAGTCGCGCCCTTAAAGCTTTGCCACTGTCCCGCTGCATTAATGAACGTGCCGGAAGTTTCGGCAAACGTCGAACTAGGTAATAACACTGTCGCGTATTTGCGTGTGGTATCATCCGCAAACGGCGCAATCACAATCACGTTTTCCGCCGCACTTAACGCTTTCATCGCTTGTTGCGGATTCGCGAAATCTGCCAACTCGGTATTCAGCAATACAAACGTGCGGGTATTTTCACTGAGAAACTCGCCAACGGGCACACCCGCTTGTTTGAGTTCGCGTCCTGCTGATAAACGGTGCGGCACCACACCTGCTACCCAAGCACCCACGCTATTAGCACTTTCCGTCAAATAGCCAAAGGTTGCGCCCGTTTGTTCAGCAATCGTGAAAGCCAACCCGCGTAACGCTGCAAAATCGGGATGCTGAACGGCAACATTGCCCAGTAATACCGTCGCGTGTTCCGCATTTTTAAGCGTTGCCATCACCCCTTTATCCGGGTCATTCGCAATCGCTTGCAGGGCTTGCAGCATCGCTGCCGGAGCAACCGCCTGTTGCGCCACATCGTAATTGAAATCGAATGCACGCGGATTCAACGCCATCACCGCCGCGCCTTTCAAAGCAGCTTTGCGAATACGGTGATTCAACAATGGCTGCTCTTGGCGCACATTAGAGCAGATCAGGAATACCGCGTTTTGCTGTTCCAATTGCGCAATAGGCATTCCCAACGATGGGCAAAGCGGCGCAGCACTTTGGTCACTAAAATCGGTCTGGCGCACACGGTGGTCAATATTGCGGATGTTCAAACCGCGTATTAAACGCTGGAACAAATACAGTTCTTCCACGGTAGAGGTCGCACTTGCCAATGCACCGGTACGCGCTGGGTCAGCCGCCCGTAAAATTTCCGCCGTCGCATCCAACGCTTGTTGCCAACTGACTTCGTACCAGTGTCCGTCACGCTTGAGCATTGGCTTGGTAATACGGTCAGCACTGGCAATGCCTTGATAGCTGAAACGGTCACGGTCAGAAATCCAGCACTCGTTAATCGCATCATTTTCGCGCGGTACTGCCCGCACCACTTCTTTGCGGAAGGTGTGCACCTGAAGGTGTGAACCCACCGAATCATGCGGGGCAATCGCATCATGCGCCACCATTTCCCACGCCCGTGCTTTATAGCGTGACGGTTTCGCGGTCAACGCACCCACGGGGCAAAGATCAATCACGTTGCCGGAGAGTTCGGATTTGAGCGATTTCTCGATATAAGTGCCAATTTCGAGACGATCACCGCGCCCTACCCCGCCCATTTCGCGCATTCCGGCAATTTCATCACCGAAACGCACACAGCGGGTGCATTGAATGCAGCGGGTCATTTCGGTTTCGATCAACGGGCCAATGTCTTTGTCTTTAACGACACGCTTGATTTCAGCGTATTGCGATTTATTGCTGCCGTAACCGACGGAGACATCCTGCAATTCGCATTCACCACCTTGGTCGCAAATCGGGCAATCCAGCGGATGGTTAATCAGCAAGAATTCCATAATGCCTTTCTGTGCATTCTTGGCTTTGTCGGAGCGCGTCCAGAATTTCATGCCTGCATTCACAGGCGTGGCGCAAGCGGGAACCGGTTTCCACGATTTTTCCATTTCCACCAAGCACATGCGGCAGTTGGCGGCAATGGAGAGCTTTTTGTGGTAGCAAAAACGCGGAATGCTAATTCCATTATTATCAGCCACTTCAATCAGCATCGCACCTTTGCGAGCCTGAACCGGCTGGTCGTTAATTTCGATGGTGACGAATTCTTCTACCATGTGTTACCCCTGTCCCACCATGCTACGTCCGTGCTTGACGTAGTATTCAAATTCCTCATGGAAGTGCTTGACGAAACTCCACACCGGCATCGCCGCCGCTTCACCCAAGGCACAAATGGAACGGCCTTCGATATTGTGGGAAATTTCTTCGAGCCGCGTAACGTCTTCCATCTTACCTTTGCCTTCCACAATGCGGGTCAACATCCGGTACAACCAGCCTGTGCCTTCGCGACACGGCGTACATTGCCCGCAGGATTCGGAGAAGTAAAAGCGTGAAATACGTTGCAACACCTTAACCATATCGGTGGTGTCATCCATCACAATGACCGCGCCCGAACCAAGGTATGAACCCGCTTTAGCAATGGTGTCATAGTCCATCGTCAAGCCCATCATCACATCACCCGGCAATACAGGAACAGACGAACCACCCGGAATCACCGCTTTGAGCTTGCGTCCATTGCGCACCCCGCCAGCTAACGCCAGCAATTCGGGGAACGGCATTCCCATCGGAATCTCAAAATTGCCGGGATTGTTCAAATGCCCTGACATCGAAAACAGCTTTTCCCCACCGGAATTTTTCACACCCAAATCAGCAAACCACTTGCCGCCGTTGCGCATAATCACCGGAATGGAAGACAGCGTTTCAGTGTTATTAATCGTGGTCGGGCGACCGTACAGCCCGAAACTCGCGGGAAATGGCGGTTTGAAACGTGGTTGACCTTTTTTGCCTTCCAGCGATTCCAGCAAAGCGGTTTCTTCGCCGCACACATACGCACCCGCACCGAGCGTGCCGTACAGATCAAAATCAACGCCACTGCCTTGAATATTTTTGCCCAGCAAACCAAGCTCGTAGGCTTCTTTCACCGCCTGCTCGAAATGGATGAACGGTTCATCCATAAACTCGCCGCGCATGTAGTTGTAACCGACGGTTGCACCAATGCTGTAACCCGCAATCGCCATGCCTTCCACCAATGCGTGCGGGTTGAAACGCAGAATATCGCGGTCTTTGCACGTCCCCGGTTCGGATTCGTCCGAATTGCACACGATGTATTTTTGCCCCGGCATAGTGCGCGGCATAAAGCTCCACTTCATGCCGGTGGGGAAACCCGCACCGCCGCGTCCGCGCAAACCAGAATCTTTGATTTCTTCAATAATGTGTTCTGGTGGGGTCTTTTCAGCCAGAATTTTTCGCCACGCCTGATAGCCACCGACTTTGAGGTAGCTTTCTAAAGTATTGGCTTGATCGCCAAATTGGGTCGTAATGAAACAGACTTGATTTGCCATGTGCTTACTCCAGCCCGTCCAAAATCTCATCCACTTTTTCAGGGGTGAGATGGGTGTGGTATACGTGGTTGACCTGCATCATTGGCGCACTGCTGCACGCGGCGAGGCACTCTTCTTCGACTTTGAGGAAGAATTTACCATCTGGAGTGGATTCTCCCAACTTAATGCCCAACTTTTTCTCAACGTGCTCAAGAATCGCGTCCGAACCGCACAACATGCAGGAGACATTGGTGCAAACTGAAATGCTGTATTTCGCCGCTGCCTTCTTATCCAGTTCATACATGGAATAGAAACTAGCAACCTCATACACTGCAATTTCGGGCAAACCTAAATAATCTGCCACCGCATCCATTTTTTCGCGGGATAAATAATGGTCTTCGTGCATTACCGCACGTAACGCCGCCAGCAATGCCGATTGCTTTTTATCCGCCGGATAGCGAGTCAACCAGCTATCAATGTCTTCACGCTCGTGATGGCTGAGCAAATCGCTTTTGCGCTTGAGCATCGTAATAGGATGTTCAGTCATCAACGGTCAACCTCCCCGAAAACAATATCTTGAGTGCCGATAATCGCCACCACGTCAGCCAGCATGTGACCTTTCACCATTTCATCCAAGCCGGATAAATGCGCAAATCCCGGCGCACGCACTTTTAAGCGATACGGTTTATTCGCACCATCCGACACAATGTAACAACCGAACTCACCTTTGGGATGTTCCACTGCGGCATAGGATTCGCCTTCCGGCAAGCAATAACCTTCGGTCATCAGCTTGAAGTGCCGAATCAAGGCTTCCATATCCTGCTTCATCTCACCGCGTTTCGGAGGGGCAATTTTGCTCTCCTCCAGCATGACGTCGCCCGGATTGACGCGCAGCCAATCAATACACTGTTTGATAATGCGGTTGGACTGGCGCAGTTCCTCGACCCGCACCAGATAACGGTCATAACTGTCACCGTGTGTTCCCACCGGAATATCGAAATCCATTTTGTCGTAAGCGGCATACGGTTGCTTCTTACGCAAATCCCATTCCACGCCGGAACCACGCAACATCGCACCGCTAAAACCGAGTTGCAGTGCACGCTCCGGTGATACCACGCCAATCCCAACCAGACGCTGTTTCCAGATACGATTGTCGGTCAACAAAGTTTCGTACTCGTCGACATAACCGGGGAAACGGTTGGTGAAATCTTCCAAGAAATCCAGCAACGAGCCACCGCGATTAGCATTCAAACGCTTAGCTTCGGCTTCGGTACGGAAACGGCTGGGCAAGAATTGCGGCATAGAATCCGGCAAATCGCGGTAAACCCCGCCCGGACGGTAATACGTGGCGTGCAAACGTGCACCAGAAACCGCCTCATACGCATCCATCAAATCTTCGCGTTCGCGGAAAGCGTACAGGAACATGGTCATTGCACCCACGTCCAGCGCGTGTGCGCCAATCCACAGCAAGTGATTGAGAATACGGGTAATTTCATCGAACATGGTACGAATGTAGAGCGCACGTTCTGGCGGGGTAATCCCCAACAGCTTTTCAATCGCGAGCACATAACCGTGTTCATTGCACATCATCGACACGTAATCGAGACGATCCATATAACCAATGCTTTGGTTATACGGTTTGCTTTCTGCCAGCTTTTCGGTACCACGGTGCAGCAAGCCAATGTGCGGGTCAGCACGCACGATGGTTTCACCGTCCATTTCCAACACCAGGCGCAACACACCATGCGCTGCGGGGTGAGCTGGGCCAAAGTTCAGCGTAAAATTGCGGATTTCAGGCATTAGTCTTCACGCTCCACGGCTGGGGAAAAACGCTGGTCAGCGCGGATAGTGCGCGGCACTAATACCCGCGCTTCAATGGAGACAGGTTCGTAAATGACACGCTTTTGCTCAGCGTCATAACGCATTTCAACCTGCCCGATGAGCGGGAAATCTTTACGGAAGGGGTGTCCGACAAAACCGTAGTCGGTGAGGATACGCCGCAAATCTGGGTGTCCACTGAACATAATTCCAAACAAATCAAATGCTTCGCGTTCGTACCAATTCACCGAACTCCAAATATCCACCAACGATGCGACCACCGGAAAATCGTTGTCCTCACAACGGGTACGCACCCGAATACGCATATTACGGCTCACCGACAACAAGTGAATTACCACTGCGAAACGTTTACCCACAAACTGAGCACCTTCATCCTGCGCATCAAAATCAAACGGATCCGCCTCGGTAGCTTGTGCCGCACGGCTAAAACCGCTACGCGTGGCAGTGGTCACATCCCATTCCGCATCGCCATACGTCAGATAATCGACCCCACACAAATCGGTCAGTTGCGCAAAATCCAGCATGGAATCGTGCCGTAGAAAACGTGCCACTTCCAGCCAATGTTCAGCAGCAACTTCCAGCGTCAACTCGCCGTGCACCAGAACACTGGCGGAGAGCTTATCGCCGAGTCCTTCCTGAACGTAATCCTTAACAAATTCGAGTGATACAGCCATGAATTACCGCGCTATCGTGTTGGTTCGACGAATTTTATTCTGCAACTGGATAATGCCATACAGCAGGGCTTCAGCGGTTGGCGGGCAACCGGGTACATAAATATCCACCGGCACAATACGGTCACACCCGCGCACCACTGAGTAGGAGTAATGGTAATAACCACCGCCATTGGCGCAAGACCCCATCGAGATTACCCAACGCGGTTCTGCCATTTGATCATAGACCTTGCGCAACGCCGGAGCCATCTTGTTGGTCAGCGTTCCTGCCACGATCATCACATCCGATTGGCGTGGGCTGGGGCGGAATACAATACCGAAACGGTCTAAATCGTAACGAGAAGCCCCCGCGTGCATCATTTCGACCGCACAGCACGCCAGACCAAAGGTCATCGGCCACAACGAGCCTGTACGCGCCCAATTGATCAGGGCATCGGCTGTCGTGGTAACGAAGCCTTTCTCCAGAACCCCTTCTACTCCCATTCCAATGCCCCTTTTTTCCACTCGTAGATGAAACCAACAATCAGGATAGTCAGGAAAATACCCATCGCCACGATACCGAACACGCCAATGGTGTCGAGCACAATGGCCCACGGGAACAAAAAGGCGATTTCAAGATCGAAAATGATGAAGAGGATGGCGACGAGGTAATAGCGCACGTCAAATTTGATGCGAGAGTCTTCAAACGCGGGGAAGCCGCACTCGAACGGTGAATCTTTTTCTGCGTCTGGTCGGCGCGGGCCTGCGAGCAACCCCAAACCTAGCAATACCACTGCTAAGCCAAAACCAACTGCCAGAAAAACGAGAATGGGAAGGTATTCTCCTAGCATACTAACTCCTGGTGCAAACCGTCGTGTTCTCTCCAAACCACTCGGTTGTCTATGATCCATGATTCCAAACACACACTGTTTGTATCACTATTTCGTTATACAGTCGAATATAACGGTGCATGAACCACAGATTAATTCCCCAAAGTGGGTATTGTCAGGTTTTAGCAAGAATTAGGCATAAAAGCAAAAAGCCCATCATCTCACGATGACAGGCTTTTTATGTATGGTACCGACGACCGGACTCGAACCGGTACAGCTTGCGCCACTACCCCCTCAAGATAGCGTGTCTACCAATTCCACCACGTCGGCAAAGCAGGCGCGTATTCTATGCTATTACTTCGATTCTTGCACGGGTTTTTCTGCATCCTTAGGCACTTCTTCTGATTTTTCTTCAGTCTTAGCGGCTGGCGCAGGGGGCACGTCACTCGTGGCAGCTTCTTGCGCAGCAGGTGCAGGCGGCACATCACTGTTTGACACGGGAGGTGCGGCGGTTTCCACGGCTTTCTCACTAGGCGCAACGGCATCCATAATACTACCCGACTGGATAGTACGCCCTGAAGCCAAGAACGCTAGTGCTAAGGCGAGTAAAAAGAAAAGCGTTGCCAAAATCGCCGTCGTGCGACTCAAAAAATTCGCAGACCCTTGTGATCCGAATACCGTGCCCGATGCACCGCTACCAAAAGCAGCTCCCGCATCCGCACCTTTACCCTGCTGCATTAGGATTAAGACAATCATCGCAACAGAAACAACGATCAACATGATCAACAAGACATTGTATAACATAGTGTTTTTATTAACCTTAGTTACCGGCCTTGCAAATAGCCAAAAATTCGTTGGCATCCAGTGATGCACCACCAATCAGGCCACCGTCAATATCCGGCATTGCAAACAATTCAGCAGCATTCGCACCTTTAACGCTGCCACCGTATAAAATTTGTACTTTTGCTGCCACTGATTCATTCAGTGCAGCTAATTTACCGCGAATAAAAGCATGGACATCCTGCGCCTGTTGCGGGCTAGCGGTTTTACCCGTACCAATCGCCCACACCGGTTCGTAAGCAATCACACCGTCAGTCAGTGCTTCCACACCTTCCAATGCAATCACCGCATCCAATTGACGCGCCACGACCGCTTCGGTAATGCCTGCTTCACGCTCCTCCAGCGTTTCGCCCACACACAGAATCGGTTTGAGACCGTGCTTACGTGCCGCAGCAAACTTACGTGCAGTATCAGCGTCTTGTTCGCCGTAAATCGCACGGCGTTCAGAGTGACCCACAATCGCGTAGTCACAGCCAAATTCCTTGAGCATCGCCCCGGAAACTTCGCCAGTGAAAGCACCTGCATCTTGATCAGCAATATCCTGAGAACCCAGACCGATACGGCTTCCAGCCACCAGCGTTTGAGTCATGGGAATGTAGACGTAAGGCGGGCAAACTGCCACCGCTACATTATCCATGCCTTCCAGCCCAGCTAGAATACCACCCATCAAAGACTCGATACTCGCCTTTGACCCGTTTAGTTTCCAGTTACCTGCAACCAATTTCTGACGCATAACTCCACCTCTCTTTCAAGCAAGGGCGAAAGATTACCTGCATAAGCGGTGGAAATCAATCTTCATTCCGGGCAGCAGCGATTCAGAGCATCCTAAAAATCTCGCACCCAGCCCTGTGGTTCATTTA
>CAYNNA010000103.1:0-9494 GCA_964398375.1 uncultured Thiothrix sp. | reverse complement strand
GCTGGAGGCGGGCGAAGTCGCCATGTCGGTGGTGACCTATGGCGAGTTGTACAATGGTGCAATAAAAAGTCAGCATCTAAAGGTCAGCAACACCAACTTCAAACCAAGTTCCAACTCATCTAAAGCACGACCTTGCAAATCATCATAACTCATACCACAATACACTTATTACGTGTACACGGAGACTGTGTAATGAACATTACCCTATCAATAGACGATAAAGTCGTGAATGATGTCCGCAAAATTGCGCAAGATATGGGCAAAAGCCTTAACCAAATGGTGCGGGAATATTTGGAGCAACTGACCCGCCAGCAGCAAGCAAATGCCAGTTTTGAGGAGTTTTTATCCCTTTCAGGGCAGGGCAATTCCAATGGCTGGAAGTTCAATCGGGATGAACTGCATGAAAGAGCGTAGCTTCTTAGACACCAACATCTTGCTTTATAGTGATGATAAAAGTGACCCAATTAAACAAGCTAAGGCTCTTGCTTTACTACAAAGCGGTTGGATAAGTGGCAATTTAGTGTTATCGACTCAGGTGCTTCAGGAGTATTTCGCGGCTTCGACCCGTAAACTGGGCGTATCGGTCGAAACGGCACAGCGCAAAATTGTGTTATTGAGCCAACAGGCTAGTATTTTCAACATAGCAGCGGAGGATATTGTGCAAGCAATTGATATTCATAGATTGCACAGCTTTTCATTTTGGGATTCATTGATTGTACGCATGGCACAAAAAACTGCCTGCACTGTGTTGTATTCGGAAGATATGCAAGATGGGCGCGTCATTGGCAATGTCAAAATCGTCAATCCACTGTAGCCTGGCGAGTTTGTTAAAGCACGCGCACTTTTCCCCATTGAGTCACTATGGACATTATCACCACCCACAACACCACCTACCTGTTGAATCCAACCTATGCGCCACACTTCCAACCCGAACATTTCGAGCCTGCGTGGTGGCAAGCGCAACATGCCCTGGTCGGGCAATCTCATGGGCGCGGCATTACTTGGTTTGTGCAACTGGGGCAACAGCAAGGCGTGTTGCGGCATTATTATCGCGGCGGTTGGCTGGGGAAATGGCTGCATGACCGTTACCTGTTTACCGGCTGGCAGCGCAGCCGCGTCGCAGCAGAATTCCGGTTGCTGCAAACCATGCAGGCGCAAGGCTTGCCCGTGCCAACACCCTGGGCAGCGCGAATCCAACGGCACGGGCTGTTTTACCGCGCTGATTTGCTGCTGCAACGCATCCCCGACGCGCACGATGTAGTGAGTTTATTGCGCACTCGCCCCCTCAGCCACACCGAATGGCACACCGTGGGGCGAACCCTGCACCAATTGCACCGCGCCAACATTGATCATGCGGATTTGAATAGCCACAACCTGCTGTTGGATGCAGCAGGCAAAATCTGGGTGATTGATTTCGATAAAGGGCAACACCGCACGACAAGCGGCGCATGGCAACACGCCAATATGCAACGCTTACAGCGTTCATTGCGTAAAGAATTGCGCCTCAACCCAGCGCTACATTGGCAAGAAAGTGACTGGCAAGCCTTGCTCGACGGTTACGGCAGTATCGCCTCCAAGGCCTGAAGGGTGCGCTGCAATGCGCCACGATTGGCTGCCACCACTTGCTGGGCTGCGGCTCCCATGCGCTGACACACACCGGGGTTTTGTAGTAAGTCGAGTACTTGCACGGCTAAGGCATTCGCATCCTGCACCACCACAGCTCCGCCACGTTGCACCAATTGTTGGGTAATGTCGCTGAAGTTGAAGTAATGCGCCCCCGTGAGACACGGCTTCCCCAAAGCTGCGGGTTCAAGCAAATTATGCCCACCAATCGGCACCAAACTCCCGCCCACAAACGCCACATCCGCCGCCGCCAGCATCAGCGGCAATTCGCCCATTGTGTCACCAAGATACACCTGCGTCGTGGGCAATATCTGCCCTGCTGCACTGCGCCGCACTGTAGTAAAGCCTTGGCTGGCACACAACGCCGCCACTGCATCAAACCGCTGCGGATGGCGTGGCACTAACACCAGCAACGCCGCTGGCATCTGCGCCAACACTTGCTTAAACGCCTGCAACACCGGCTCATCTTCACCCTGATGCGTACTTGCCGCAATCCAAACCGGACGGGTTCCCCACGTTTTCCGCAATGCCAGCCCTTGCGACACTACGCTGTCAGAAAACGTCATATCAAACTTGATGGAACCCGTGATGTGCAGCTTCGTTTCAGGCACGCCCAAGGCACGAAAACGTACCGCGTCATCAGCATGTTGCACCAATAACTGTTGCACCGGCTCCGCCCACAAGCGGAAAAACGCCGGAAACCGTTGGTAACGCTGAAATGAACGCGGCGACAACCGCGCATTCACGATCACTACCGTTATTTGCTGACGCTGGCAAGCCAGCATGTAATTCAACCAACGCTCAGTCTCGATCACCAGCAAGGCTTGCGGACGGGTACGGCGCAAAAACAGGCGCACCATCCACGGGCAATCCAGCGGCGCGTAACGGTGAGTAATCCAATCCCCCAGCTTAGCCGCTTCATCCGCCCCCGTGCGCGTTGTCGTGGTCAATACCAAGGTCAACTCAGGGTACTTAGCACGTAAGGCCTGAATCAATGGTTTGGCAACGATCACCTCTCCGACACTAGCGGCGTGAATCCACAAGGGTTGCTGGGCATTAACCTTAACCGGTGGGATAAATCCGAAATGCTCCCGCCAACGCTTGCCAAAACCACGCCCCCCGCTACCGGATGTATGCAATTTAAACAGAATAATCGGCAACAATAAGTAAAAAATGACGTTATAAACGATCATCATAACGATGCCCACCTTCCGGCTTATCTTTGTAACGCCGATGTGTCCACAAATACTGTGCTGGAAACTCACGCACTTGTTGCTCAATCAGTTGATTAATTAAAGTGGTATCCGCCAGCACCGAATCACTCGGAAACGCTGCCAATGCCGGTAAAAACCGCAACAAATAGCCCGTTTCAGTACGCAAAGTGAAAAATGGCACAACCTGCGCTTTACCCAATGTCGCCAAACGGCTAGTCGCGGTATTCGTCGCTGCTGGTACGCCAAAAAACGGTACAAATACCGAATTTTTACGCCCGAAGTTCTGATCCTGCGCATACCAGACCGCAAAGCCCTGTTGCAAACTGCGGATCATGTCACGGATATTGTCACGCGGAATTGCCTTGCCGTAACGCAGCGCCCGCAAGCGCGTGGTACGCCATTCAATCAGCGGATTGCGATGCGGACGATACACCACATGCAAGGGAAAATATTGCGCTAGTAAACGCCCGCCCAGTTCCAAACTGGTGAAATGCGCACTCAGCAATACCACACCACCACGTTGCAACGCGGCTTGCAAATGTTCCATGCCTTCGATCTTGGTGCGTTGGTTTAAACGTTCCAGATTGCCCCACCAACTCAAACCCAATTCAAACAGACCGCACCCTAAGGAAATAAAATGCTCCCGGTTAAGTTGTTCACGTTCAGCGGCAGAATGGTTGGGGAAAGCCAATTCCAAATTGGCTCGACTGATAGCGCGTCGGCGTGGCAGCACATGGAACATCAATAGCCCCAACACTTTACCCAGCCACATTTGCAACCGCCAAGGTAACTTGACAGCCAGCCATAAACACCCCAGCCCTAACCATGTTGGCCAGTAACGCGGGGATAAAAAAGTGTGTTGAGTCGTTGTTTCCACGTGCGATTTAGTACTGTTTGCGGCTGCTTATGGTAAACTTTTCTTCCTAATTTTGCCTGCTTTTCTGTGAGGATGCACAGTCGGCGTAAGCATAAAGCGAGGAATGAAACAACTAATATGATAAAAAATACAAGCTTAAATGGATTTAAACACTGGCAGTCGCAGCTTGGAAATATCAACTCTTGGTTGCTTATTGCGCTAATCTTCACCTTTACCATGAGCATGGCTATCGGTAACGCCCTGCTATTCCTGATACTAATACTGTGGTTAATCGAAGGTGATTTTGCAAAAAAACTCAATAAAATCAAGAACAACTCAGTTGCATGGGCAGCTATCGTCTTTGTGGGATTGCACTTTGTGGGGCTATTGTGGACAAGCGACTGGGAAGGCGCTAGGTTTATTCTAAAAAAAGAGGTCGAGTACCTCATGCTGCCAATATTAATGACCGTTGTACGCCCACAACACATTCCGCATTATTTTACTGCGTTGATACTCGCGATGCTGATCGCTGTCAGCATTTCTTACGGTCTATACCTTGACGTACTGCCTCATTACAGCGTCTTGCGCTTAGAAAATAGCGATGACACGACCCCCTTTGTTAGCCATATTGTTTATAACCCCATTTTAGCCTTCACTCTCTACTTATTACTGTATGCGGTATTTTTACGTAAAGACTTATCGGTAACACTCAAAACAATTGGTATCGTACTCTTCATTATTATGGGTCTTAATATGTTCCTTACCGAAGGGCGTATGGGGCAACTGGTCTTTCTGGTGTTGCTTGCCTTATTTATTTTTCAGTATTACCAAGGGCAATTGCTGAAATCGGTATTGCTGAGCGGCTTATTGCTCATGACTTTAGCGCCCGCTGCCTACCTGTTCAGCCCCGTGGTACAAGAGCGCGTCAATCTGGCGATCCACGAGGTGAAACACTATCAAGAAGAACCCAATTCCAGCGTAGGGCTAAGGGTCATTATGCTCTTAAATTCCATTGAAATTATTAAAGAAAACCCCGTTTTCGGCGTAGGCACAGGGGATTACCGGCAGGAATACCGCCGTGTGAATCAACAAAACTTTCCCGAAGCCACACGCGGCGAAGAGCTGAAACACTCGCATAATGTGTATATACAAGAATTGGTACAATTTGGAATATTGGGTTTAGGTGTACTGCTTTACCTATTTTATACCATGTTACGCCACTATCGGCAGTCCGACAGCCCACTTAAACCGGTTATGCTGGCGTTTCCAGTTTTTTACGGTGTGATTTTTTTTACCGATGGCTACATTATGGATCATTACCTCAGCTTACTTTTTTTATCGCTAGGAGCGCTGTTATACACGGAATATGAGCAGCTACATGGTTAAACAAATCCTCATTATTATTCGTCGGGTCAATGGCGATGTCCTATTAACGTCTCCATTGATTCAGCATTTACTCGACTATTATGAGGGAGTCGACATTGATTTGCTGGTGAATGATGACACCTTGGCAATTGCCAAAGCCTTGCGCCCGATTCGTCAGATTCATGTCTACTCGTATCAATGGAAAAAACTACCGTTATGGGTACGTTTGCAGCAGCACTGGAAACTCGTGCGCACCTTGTACCAACGCTATGATCTTGCCATTTCACTCACAACGACGGATAGCAGTGTCTTGTATGCTCGTCTTGGTGGACGCACAGCCATGAGTGCGATTGACGTTGAAGCCAGCAAAAATTGGTGGAAGAAACGCCTGCTCAACCATTCCTATCTGCTCAGTCCACACCGGCACATGATCTTAAATAACCTTGAACCGCTGCGTTTACTAGGGATTCCTATTGGTAAGGTTGCATGTCAAGTGCATTACAGCGCAACAGCACACGACACCATACAAGCAAAATTGCGTGCCGCGAACATCAAACAATTCCTGATTTTTCACCCATCAGCACAACATGGTTACAAGGTTTATCCAGAAGCCCTGCGCCATGAATTGCTC
Organism: uncultured Thiothrix sp.; assembly: GCA_964398375.1. Taxonomy (GTDB): domain Bacteria; phylum Pseudomonadota; class Gammaproteobacteria; order Thiotrichales; family Thiotrichaceae; genus Thiothrix. Next base: position 3,805 of record CAYNNA010000103.1, on the reverse strand, counting down.
GGTAAACTCAGTCAACTCGGCATTACGATTATTGTCACTGGCGCAAAAACACCGTTGGATTTACACATTAAAGCCAACCTGCCCCTATTACCCAATGTGCATGACTGGATAGGTGCAACCAGCATGGAGGAGTACATCGCATTAAGTGAACAGGCACTGGCTTATGTGGGCGGGGACACCCTGAATATGCACATTGCCGCCGCGCAAGATAAACCGATTTTTGCGATTTTCGGCCCTACCCTGTTGCCTATCTGGTCGCCTTGGAATAATGCGTTGCAAACCGCAGCGACACACAGCCAAGCACAACAAACCTACGGCAATATCACCATTTTTCAAGCCGATATGCCCTGCGTACCCTGTGGCAAAGCCGGTTGTGACGATCAACACGGTCGCAGTGAGTGCCTTTACAGGATAAATCCTGCGCTCATCAGTATCGCAGTCAGTAACTGGATGAAAAACATTCCAAAAGAGAACATTCATGACCAAAATTAGCGGCTTAGTCATCACCTACAACGAAACCAAACACATCCGCGCCTGCCTTGAATCGCTGTGGCAAGTCTGTGATGAAGTGATCGTGATTGATTCTCTCAGCACCGATGATACCGTGACGATAGCCACCGAACTCGGTGCAACGGTGTATTCCCAAGCGTTTCTCGGCTATGGTCCTCAGAAAAACTACGGGGTGGAGCGCTGCCAACATACTTGGGTGCTGAGTTTGGATGCGGATGAACGTTTGGAAAGCGATGCCATTAACGACATTAAAACCTTGGACTTAGCGAATAGCCTGTATGACACGTATGCGTTTCGGCGCAAAAATATGTTTCATGACAAATGGATACGCTGCACCGCTTGGTATCCCGATCATGTTCGGCGCTTATTCAACCGTGAGAAGGTGCGCTTTTCCAATGCGCAATGCCATGAAAAAGTCGAGAGCACTGCCCACACCGCGCTGATATCGCACATTCGGCATTACTCTTACACCAACTATCACGATATGCTGCACAAACTGAATAAGTATTCCACCCAATACGCGCTCGACAATGCCAACAGCCAACGGCGTGTTAGCGTCTGGTCGCCGCCACTGCATGGCTTGGGAGCTTTCTTGAAGAATTATCTAATCAAAGGCGGTATTGGCTGTGGCTTTGACGGTTTCACCATTTCGCTATTGAATGCGCTGGGGTCTTACCTGAAATACGCTAAATTACTCGAAACCCAACGCTATCACGGGGTGAAATCATGAAGGTGAGTGGTTGTACGTTTATCCGTAATGCGCAAATCTTAGGGTATCCGTTTATCGAATCGATCCGCTCCATTCTGCCGATTGTGGATGAATTCGTCATTGCAGTCGGGCAAAGCGAAGACGATACCTTGCAAACTCTCCGCGACCTCAACGAACCTAAAATCCGCATTATCGAAACGGTGTGGAATGACAATATGCGCAACAAAGGCTACGTCTACGGGCAGCAAAAAATGATTGCGCAATTTGCCTGTACCGGCGACTGGATTTTCTATCTGGAAGCGGATGAAGTGGTGCATGAAAACGACTTACCCCGCATCCAAGCCAGTATGCAGCAACACCTGCACGATGAGCATGTCGAAGCCCTAATCTTTGATTACTTGCACTTTTATGGCAATGGCAATACCTATTTGTGGTCGCCCGGTTGGTATCGCCGCGCCCCGCGCATTATTAAAGCCTCAGTCAGAAGTTACGCGCCAGATGGCTTATTTTGGGTGGTCTTAACCGCTAACCGACGCGGGCGCTACCCCAATGCCGCGCATACCGGCGCAACCATGTACCACTATGGCTGGGTCAGAAGCGAAGCCCAAATGAACCTCAAAGCCAGTTGGATAGAAAAATACTGGAATAAACGCAATGCCGCGATTGATTACCGCGACATGGATGCACGTATCTTGCGCGAATTCAGCGGCACACACCCTGCCATTATTCAAGCCTATTTACCGACAGTAACCGGTTTATTTCCCGTCAACCCTGACTACCAACCCACTTCTAAACAACAAAAACACTGGTGGATGTTGCATCTGGAACGCTGGTTTGGGTTAGAACTCAGCAAAAAACACTACCGCCTCATTCGTCCAGCAAAGCGGTAGCAATCGCCACATTGTCCCGCAAGTGCTTGGGATTCAACGTCCCCAGCACCACACTGGTAACACCTTGCTGGGCAAAAATAAACGCCAGTGCTTGTTCTACAGGATTACCGCTGTTTGCGCCAAGCTTGTCCAAATGCCCGCTAGCAAAAGCTTTTTTCACCAACACCGCTTTGTGTTGCGCTGCTGCCGCTTCCAGCACCGGCAATTCATCGGTATACACCGGGTTATAAGCCGCCATCACCACATCACAACCGAGTTCATACGCCAGCAATGCGCCTTCCACCGTTTTGGAAGAAATACCGACACTGCGAATCCAGCCTTGCTGCTGCATGGTTAACAGCGTATCCAGCACCGCTTCCTCGCGCAAAATCCGCACATCATCACCGTCCGAATGAATCAGCACCATGTCGAGGTAATCGGTTTTCAGCAAGCGTAGGCTGTTTTCCACGCTCTGGCGCGTCCCTGCGGCGCTGAAATCAAAGTGGGATTCGCCATCGGCAAACCGCTCCCCCACTTTGGTTTCGATCACCCATTCGTGACGGGAATTGGGCAACAACTTGCCAATCCGTGCCTCACTCAAGCCGTAAGCGGGCGCGGTATCCAGCAAGTTAATCCCAAGATCGAACGCCAGCGCGAGCAATTCCCGCACCTCGCGATCCGTCGGCAATTCAAAGCCTTGTGGGTATTTCACCCCCCGATTGCGCCCAAACTTCACCGTTCCCAACCCTAGGGGACTCACCGCAATACTCGTGTTCGCCACCAGCCGCTTTTCCATCATCCAAAAATATCCTTGTAAGCGGCATACACCGCCCCCATCATTACCGGAATAAGCACCAAAAAGCCCAGCATGAAAGGAATCGAAGCCACAAACGCCAACGCGGCATAAAACAAGACAAACACCACGAAAGGTAAAACATTCGCTAACGTGCCTTGCAAGCTCCCCTTGACCGCATCAATCGCACTCATGCCTTTAAAAATCACCAAAGCGGGGGCGAACGTGAACAACATGCCTAAGAAAATCACCACCACAAACATGAATAACAGCGCACTCAGCCCCAAGTTAAAACTCGGCAAGCCGGTCAGCTCATCCACTTGAATAGCGTTACCGATGAATAGCGTACTCAAGACCGCAGCCACCAAACCACCGCCTAACATCAGCGCCCCCACGATCAATAACTGGTTGCGCTTTGGCTCGTCTTTAAACATGGCAAAGACATCGGTGATTTCAATGGAAGTGCCTGCTTGGGCATTTTTGACCGCTTGTAACATCCCCGCTGTTAAAATCGACACCAACAAATTCAATACCACCCCACCAATGAACGGCAACATACTCGATACCAAAACAATGATACCGAACAATAACCCCATCAGCGCCCAATTCGCCGGACTCGACATAAACACCTGCCAACCCTGCTTAAACCATTGAATCGCTTGCAATGGGTCGACATTTCTGACTTTTAGCATCGGGGAAACTCCTTTGAGGAATAGTAAAGTTGCTCCAAGTATAGTTGCCCCACTCGGACAAGGCGCAAAAACCTGCTCTATGCCTGTGCATTTGCACGACCAGCGGCTCAATGGGGCGGAAACGCGAATAAATACCATCTTGAACCTTGATTCACAGCCCTCTAAAAGAACCTCACCCCAACCAGCGATTCAGAGCCTAGCCCTTTGATTCACGGATCAATGAGTTAAAGGC
>CAYNNA010000102.1:0-9568 GCA_964398375.1 uncultured Thiothrix sp. | reverse complement strand
CCAATATGGGGCGTATGTTTGTGCGTAATTCACATTATATTAAATCAGCACCCGCGAGTGCCTGCAATACGTGATGGATTTCGCGTGGGAAACCTTGTTTTGGCAGGAACGGGCTGTTTGGGGGCAGGAAATGGCGTGTTTTATGATTGGTCATGCGACGCTGGAAAAAATGCTGACGCCGTATGTGGGGGTGACTGCCCATGCGCTCTTGGTGGAAGTGACGCCAGCGTTTTTCCACATGCCGCTGGCACAACAGCACGCTTATCTGGATCAGGTGGTATCCGGGCAATTGCAGCAAGGTAGCTTGGCTTCCACCGCTTGTATGAATCCGTTTCCGCTGTTGGGTGTCCCCGGTTGGTGGGACAATACGACGCCAGACTTTTACCGAAATACGGGCTATTTCCGTGAAAAAAACCGTGAGCGTGTGGTGCAAATCATTGCCGCATAATTTTCCGACCGTTTGGGGGGAAACTACTTGCATGTTTCCTCTGCATCCCTAAAATGGGGTCGCATTATAATAATAAAGAAATACTATTATGCAGGTTGCGACATCCCATGCTCCAGCCGCACTGTTTGGCGAACGGCTAGTCAAACTAGGCAAACTAAAACCCTCTGATTTGGAACGTGCATTGCGGGCGCAGGCGGAAATTCGTCAGCCATTGGGCAGTGTATTAGTCCGTTTAGGAATGCTCACCGAACAAGAAGTGGCGTTCGTATTGTCACGTCACCTGAACGTGCGCATGGCTTTGAGCAAAGATTACCCTTCTTTGCCCGTGGAAAACCCCGGTATTGCCATCAATTACATGCGTAATGCGGAAATTGTTCCCTTGCAGGCGGGCGAAGAGCGTTTGGTGGTGGCAATGTCTAACCCGCAGGACGAATTTACCCGTCAGGCGATTTGCATGGCAAGCGGCAAATTAGTCGAGCCGTTGTTGGGGCTACCTACGGAAATTCGTGCCAATATCGAGCGTTTGTATGGCGCGGAAGCCAGCAAAAAAGATTCGGGTGGGGATGGTGGCGACGAATTTGAGATTACCAGCCAAGATCACAATCTGGATGACATTGAACACCTGAAAGACATGGCGAGTGAAGCGCCCGTGATTCGCTTGGTGAACCAGATTATGACCAATGCGATGAGCCAACGCGCGTCCGACATTCACATTGAGCCATTTGAAACCCACCTGAAAGTGCGTTATCGGATTGACGGGGTGATTCACGAAGTCGAATCGCCACCACCACAATTGACCGCCGCGATTATTTCACGCCTCAAATTGATGGCGCGGCTCAATATTGCCGAGCGCCGTTTACCGCAGGATGGGCGTATCCAGCTCCGCGCGCAAGGCAAAGAAATCGACATGCGGGTATCGACTGTGCCGACCATGCACGGCGAAAGCGTGGTGATGCGTTTGCTGGATAAGCACAGCGTGAAATTGGATTTGAATACGCTGGGATTTTCTGATGACAATTTGCGTAAAGTGCAGCAGCAATTGGATGCGCCGCACGGGGTTATTCTGGTCACAGGGCCGACAGGCTCGGGGAAAACCACCACGCTGTATTCCGCCCTGACGCAATTGAATACCCCAGAAAACAAAGTGCTGACGGTCGAAGACCCGGTGGAATACGAACTCGAAGGCATTAATCAAATTCAAGCGAACCCCAAAATCGGGCTGAATTTTGCCGACGCATTACGTTCCATTGTGCGCCAAGACCCAGACATTATTATGATTGGGGAAATGCGCGACGTGGAAACGGCGCGAATTGCGATTCAATCGGCATTGACCGGTCACTTGGTGCTGTCGACCTTGCATACCAACGATGCAGCGAGCGGTATTACCCGTCTCATGGATATGGGGATTGAAGATTATCTAATCACATCCACGGTGAATGGTATTTTGGCACAACGGTTGGTGCGCCGTTTGTGCCCCCAATGCCGCGAATCGCATTCGGTATTGCCGGAGATCGAGCAAGAACTCGGTTTGCGCCGTTATCAACCGGAGGGGGAGTTGCGTTTGTGGCACGCCAAAGGTTGCAGTGCCTGTGGCAATTCTGGCTACAAAGGGCGTAGTGCGATTCACGAAGTGTTGGTGATGGATGACCCCTTGCGCCGCTTAATTCTTAAACACGAAGATGCGGGGGTGTTGCAAGAGCAAGCCCGTAAAGCTGGAATGCGCACCATGTACGAAGACGGTTTGCTCAAAGCTCTCAAAGGCGTAACCACGCTGGAAGAAGTGTTGCGTGTGGCGGAGGAAACCCCGAATGCCCACGTATAGTTACAAAGCCATTACCCCTCAGGGTGTGGCAAAAGAAGGCAGGTTGGAAGCTGCAAATGAATCCCAAGCGGCAGAAAGCCTGAATGCCCAAGGACTGATTCCGATTAAAATCGAAGCCTGGAAAGGCACGGCGAATGCGGCTTCCAGCACGGCACAGAAAAAATCCAAGGGTCTGTTTGCCAGCAAAACGGTGAGCCAGCCCGATATTATGGCGTTGACGCAGCAACTTTCCACCATGTTGCGGGCAGGTTTGCCGTTAGATCGTGCCTTGGGTATTTTACTAGAAATTGGCGATAAACCGCCGGTGCTAGAATTGGTGCAAGGTATCCAAAATCAGGTGCGTAGCGGCAAACGTTTCGCGGATTCACTGGAAACCAGCGGCAAATTTTCCAAGTTTTACATCAATATGGTGCGGGCAGGGGAAGCCGGTGGTTCGATTGACGAGGCCTTGGCGCGTTTGGTGGAATACATGACACGTGCAAAAGAGTTGCGTGGCACGGTGATTTCCGCATTGATTTACCCCGCGATTTTGGCGTTTGTGGCAGTGGTGTCGATTTTTGCATTGCTGGCATTTGTCGTGCCGCAATTTGCGCAAATGTTCGGGGATATGGGGGCGGAATTGCCGACGATTACCAAAGTGGTGATGGGAACTGCGGCAACCTTGCGCGATTATTGGTGGGCAGTATTGGGCGGGCTTTTGCTGATTTTGATGCTGGTGCAATACGTGTTTAGCAATGAAAAAGCACGCACCGGCTTGGATCGCAGTATGTTGCGCTGGCCCTTGGTCGGTGATTTGGTCGGCAAGATTGAAACCGCTCGCTTTTCACGCAGCTTAGGCACGTTGCTACACAATGGTGTGCCGTTACTCGGCGCGTTGAAAATTGCCAAAAATACCGTGGGTAATCGCGTCATGGCAGCCGCTGTCGAAGAGTCTGCCGACAGCCTTAAGCAAGGCGAAAGCCTCACCCGTACATTATTAAGCAAAGGCGTGTTTCCCCCTTACGCCTTGCACATGTTGCGCGTCGGGGAAGAAACCGGGCGCATGGAAGAATTACTGCGTGAAGTTGCCGATATTTATGACGATGAAGTCAAAACGTCGGTGAAACAGCTATTAGCCCTGCTGGAGCCGATGCTAATTCTGATCATGGCAGTTGCCATTTTGGTGATTATTGGTTCGGTATTGTTACCGATGATCAATATGGCTGATTTGGTTAAATAGTTTCCCAAGAAAACCACAAAATATTGAAATTATAAAAAATAACAAGGAGTTAATATGCAGTTCCAATCCAAATCACCCCTGTCTGCTACCCAACGCGGCTTCAGCTTGATCGAATTGATGATCGTGTTGGTGATTCTCGGTTTGATTGCGGGGATCGTCGGTCCGCAAGCCATGAAATACCTCGGCAAGGGTAAAGGGCAGTCAACCAAAGTACAGATTGAAAACATCAGTGCGGCATTGGATATGTACCGTTTGGAAGTGGGCAGTTACCCAACCACTGCCGATGGCTTGAAAGCGCTAGTGACTGCGCCTTCCAATGCGCGTGGCTGGAATGGCCCTTATTTGAAAAAAGGCGATGTACCCAAAGATGCGTGGAACAATGATTACCAATACAAGCGCCCCGGCAGCAACGGTCAGCCGTATGATTTATTGTCATTTGGCGCGGACGGTGCAGCCGGTGGTGAAGGTGAAGATGCCGACATTACGCTCTGGAAATAAGGGTTTCACCCTGCTCGAAGTCCTGCTGGTATTAATTATCGGTGGGTTACTGATGGGGGTGGTGGCAACCTCTCTCTCTGAAGGACCAGCGTTACGCAAAAGTAGCCGCGAAGTCGCGGCGAGTTTGCGTCATGCACGGTCGCAAGCGGTGATGCGTCAACAGCCGACGTTGTGGAAAATGCACATTCAGGAAAAACGTTTCTGGATTGAGGGGGGGGCAGCCGATACGGAACGCCATCTCAGTGCCGCGATTACCGCCAAAATCAATACCACTTCTTCCGAAGTCGATGCCGCCAATCAGGGCGGCATTCGCTTTTTTCCTGATGGCAGTTCCACTGGTGGCTCGGTGGAATTGACGCACAACCAACAGACCTACAAGGTCAATGTGGAATGGGTGACGGGGCGTGTTTCAATCCAATAAAGGTTTTTCCCTGCTCGAAGTGCTAGTCGCTTTCGTGGTCATGGGCTTGGTGGTCGGGGTCTTGCTGCAATTATTTGGCTCATCCATGCGCAGTGTGGCGTTGGCGGATGAGTACAGCTTTGCCATACAGGTTGCTGAATCCCGCTTAGCGGCGGTGGGCAATGATATTGAAGTGGAAGAAGGCAACGTCAGCGGTGAAGAACAAGGTTCGGGCTACCGTTGGGAGGTGCAAATGTCCCCGCTCGAACTCGGCGAAGCGCTGGAGAAACTGCCGGTTTCCTTGCAGCTTTACCGAGTGGAAGTTGTCGTGACTTGGAAAAGTGGTGATAGCTTGCGTGAATTCCACCTCTCTTCCCTGCGTTTTGGGGAGGCAATATGAGGCAACGCGGTTTTACTTTGCTGGAAATGTTGATTGCGTTTTCGCTGGTTTCCTTGCTGTTTCTCGCTTTATTCGCCAGTTTCAACACCATTGGGCGGAGTTGGGATGCGGCAGATACCCGCATGAATAAAACCGAAGACATGCGCTTGATCAGTGATTTTCTGCGTCGCCAGTTGGGGCAGGCGATGGTGGTGCGCATTGCCGGTGAAAAAGAAACCAAAGTGTATGCGTTTGAGGGAACGGCAACTTCCTTGCGTTATGCCGCGCCGTTGCAACCCTTGCAGCATCAAGGCGGGGTGTTTCTGATCGAACTCAATATTGCTGCGGCTAAAGACGGTAAAAAACTGGAAATGCTGTTTGCCCCGTATCGCCCGGAACTGACGTGGGAGGATGCGTTCGCAGAGGCAGAGCCAGTATTGATTTTCGAGGGTTTGCAAGCCGCTGAGTTTGAGTATTTCGGTGCGGAAGAAGAGGGCAAAGACCCTGATTGGACATCTGACTGGGAAGACAAGCCGCGCTACCCCGATATGCTGAAACTCACGGTGGCGGGTAAAGAACGTGCTTGGCCGGAGCTGTTGGTGGATTTGCCGCAGGTAACTGATTATGCACGTTAAATTTACCCCCCATCCCAGCCTTCCCCCGCAAGGGGTGAAGGGGCAACAAGGGGTTGCGATGATCGTCGTGTTGTGGATGATCATGGTCATGATGACGCTGGCAGCCAGTTTGTTATACGCCACGCGCACCGAAACCAGCATGGTGGATTACGCCCGTCGCAGTGCGCAGGCACGATCCGTGGCGGATGCGGCAGCACATTACACGGTGCTGCAATTATTCCTACCTAATAAAGAGCGGGAACTCAAGCTTGGCGGTGCGCCCTTGCTGTGGGAGTACGAGGGCATGAAAGCCGAAATTCGGGTGGTGGGTGAGAATGGTCTTATCGACATCAATTACGCCAGCCGCCCTTTACTGCAATTGATTTTTGAGCAAGCGGGCTTGGATGAACAATCTACCCAAAACATGCTGGATATTCTGGAAGATTTTCGTGATGTGGATGATTTGAAGCGTATCAATGGCGCAGAAGACGGCGATTATGAAAATGCTGGTCTGCCATTCGGGGCAAAGGATGCGCCATTTGAACGTATTGAAGAGTTGCAACAAGTCTTAGGGATGACACCGCAGCTTTACCAAGCCATGACGCGCTTTCTTACGGTGAATTCTGGTGCGGCAGGCATTAATCCCATGTTGGCTCCACGTCAAATGCTGCTGCTGTTGGCGGAAGGTGATGCCGCTAAAGTTGATGCGTATATGCTTCAGCGTGAGGAGTCCGAGGGGCAGTACGTGCAACCTGATTTCGGGGGGGCGTTTATTGATGCCAGTCAACAGCCTTTGTACCGAATGCAAATTAGGGTTTATACCGATGAAACCGCTCCTCCGTATTTTGAAGAGCGGTCGCTGCGCCTCAAACCGGGGCAAACCCCGCCGTTTGTTAATTATTTCCGTATCTTGCAAGAATCTTCCGCGCAGTTTGAGTAACTGTTGCGGCTGCAATCCAGCGTTTCAGGCTGCCTTTCTCTGCATCCACCAAGGGCGCGATCGCTAACAGATACGCCAGGAAGGTGAGTAAGAAACCGTAGAACATCACGCTGGCATTGGTTTGCCAGTATTCGGTGAGGATACCGACACTGGCAAAGACTGCGGCAAGCGTTACCATCGTGACTAAGGTGGCGCACTTGCTCATGCCAATTTCCAGCAGCAGGTGATGCAGGTGGTCACGTCCGGCTGCAAAAGGTGAGCGGCGACTCCGCAGGCGCACCAAAATCACCCGCACCATGTCCATCAGCGGCAGGGCAATCAACCACAGAGCAGTGACAGGGCGGAAAGCTGAGTGCGCTGGGTCTTGCGTGCCTTCAATGAGCAACCAACTGATGCTTAAACCGATTAGCATGGAACCGGCATCTCCCATGAAAATTTTCTCTTTAAACGGTGGTAGTACCAAGTTATTCATTAGATAAGGAATCAGGGCAGCGACAAAAATCACGCTAATACTCAACAGTGTGCTATGCGTGGAAAGGCTGAATAGGGTAATCAGGCTCAACAAGGCGACCAAGGCAATGGAACCCAATAACCCATCAATGCCGTCGATCATATTGAAGGCATTAATTACGCCCAATACGATTAAAACGGTGAAGGGGTAGCTAAAGACGCCCAAGTCGATTTCACCCATTCCCAATAAATTGCCTAAGTTGGCTAATGACACACCAGTACCGATGCATAACGCCAAGGTGAGCAGTACTTGCATCACAATCCGTAACTTGACAGAAAGGTCTTCAGCATCATCCGCGACACCTAACAGCACGATACCTAAAGCGCATAACAACCAACTGGTGATAACGGTATCATTAGGCAGCGTTAGCATTACTGCTGTTGCGATTCCAATGAAAATGGACATACCCCCGATTAACGGGACAGCACCCTTGTGTTGCTTACGACCTTTGGGAATGTCTAATAATTTGGCGCGATGCGCCACGGGTTTTAGTAAATAGAGTGCTATCCATGTCACGCATACACTCGTGATTAGCGATATTATAAGCATATTGTCCTCGGAGTTTCTGACTAGCTTTCTTATTTTGTGATTGTAGTCACTGATAATTGATTTTAGTTATTTCTTGACGCTAAGTGAGCAATAATTCTGATTAGTGGAAGGGGAGCTATTAAGGGAACAGATAGGCGGTAGTTTATCTACCATTGGTCAGAATTTTGGGATTATTCGCTATTGTTATGCTAGTTTGATTCACCAATGTTAATAATAATTTAAATTAATGAGTTGGCGGCTTAATTCATAACAGTTAGGCTGTTTTTATCATTGAACCATTTGTTGAGCAATATGATAGATTTGCACAGCCACATTTTGCCCGCGCTTTGTGATGGTTCCCAGAGTTTGGAGACCTCGTTGGCAATGGCGCGTTTAGCGGTTGCCGATGGCACGACACATTTGGCTTGTACCCCGCATATTTATCCGGGGGTATATGACAATTCCACCGAAATCATTGCCAGTGCGCTGCGGATGTTGCAAATGGAGTTGTATTCACGGGATATTCCGCTGCGCTTGGTGATAGGGGCGGATGTCAGGCTGGTGTCTGGCGTGCTGGAAGGCTTACAGTGTGGGACTGTCCCGACGCTGGATAATTCGCGCTACTTCCTATTAGAGCCTTCACATAGCTTGCCAGTCCCTCATTTTCTGCGTCATATTGAAGCGTTTCTCGCGGCGGGCTACGTGCCGGTGATTACCCATCCAGAGCGCTTACGTTGGTGTGAGGCGAATTATCACGAGTTTATTGCCGCAGCACAAATGGGGGCGTGGTTGCAGGTGACGGCGGGTGCTATTGCAGGCACGTTTGGGCGCACCGCAAAGCGTTGTGCCGAGCGTTTATTATTGGATGGGGTGGTGCATATTATTGCGTCCGATACACATAATGTGAATTATCGGCCGCCGATTTTATCCGCAGGTGTCGAAGCTGCAATCCGTATCACCGGCGATGATACGGAAATTATGCGGATGGTTAACGATAGACCATTAGCCATTTTAGATAATATCGACCCTAGTGAGGTATTATTGCCCGCTGGCTTACTGACAAATGGGGCGGTAATTAATGCGGAGTCGGCTCAAAAGCCTTGGCTGGAACGTTTACTCGGTTAATGTTTGACTTTCAAGCAATGTTAACCATGTCTTTTTAATGAATTCGCCTAATTGCATGAATTCCACTTCACGGGCGCTGCCCCGTCGCCAAGCTAAACCGACTTCACGGTAACTTTCTTCTGGCAATGTCCAAATTTTAACATTAGTGCCGGTTAATAACGTTGAGCCTTTTACCATTTCCGGCAGATATGAAATCCCCAAATCCGCATCGACCATTTGCGTCAGGGTTAGCAAACTGCTGGCGGTGAAGCGGCTGATTTTATCCATGTCCTGCAAATGACAGGCGGAGAGCGTATGGTCACGCAGGCAATGCCCATCTTCCAATAACAAAATACTTTCTGGGTTGAGGTCATTAAAAATGTGCCGTCTGGGGCGGGTGTGGCGCGTATCCTCCCGGCAGGCTAGGAAAAAACGGTCTTTGAACAGTGACAGAATTTCAACATTGCGCAGTGCATACGGTAAGGCAATGATGATGAGATCCAACTCGCCATTCATGAGTTTTTCGTAGACCCGTTGGGTAATGTCTTCCGTCAGGTATAAGCGTAGATGGGGAAATTGTTGGCGTAAGGTGGGTAATACCCTAGGTAATAAAAACGGGGCAATCGTCGGGATAATGCCTACCCGGAGTTCACCCGTGAGGGGGGCATGATTGCTGCGGGCTAATTCGACCAGATTTTCTACATCCCGCAGGCAGCGGCGGGCTTCTACCGCGATTTGGCGTCCTATGTGGGTGACGGTGACATTCTTGTTGGTGCGATCAACCAGTTGTACTTCCAAAATGGTTTCCAACTCACGTATGGCGGTACTGAAGGCAGATTGTGAGACGAAACACGCTTCAGCAGCTTTGCCGAAGTGTTCATGGCTTTCTAGGGCAACGAAGTAGCGGAGTTGTTTTACGGTTGGCAGGTTCATGGCAACCTCAGTGGTGAATCGTTTTTGAGACTTACAGCAAGGATAATATTCTATTTTCTGCATGATTGTGAAAAATCTTTTGAATGTCCGCGTTTTTTATTTACTTATTCCCCTATACGGGGTGCTGATTCTGAATAATGTCAGAATTTAGAGTAAACTGATTGATTTCACC
>CAYNNA010000101.1:0-9711 GCA_964398375.1 uncultured Thiothrix sp. | reverse complement strand
GCCTTTAACTCATTGATCCGTGAATCAAAGGGCTAGGCTCTGAATCGCTGGTTGGCGAAAGAAGTGAGGCAAAGGGCTTGGTCTACAAAACAAGGTCTATGCCTTAAGGAGCCAGTCAAGCTCACTTTGCCTCCTATGATGGTAGCTAACCACCATAGGAAATAAGATACAAGGAGCCAGCCTTGCTGGTGATCGCTTGCGGGGCAAGCTCCTACAGAAGATGTTTTGTGCATATAGCTTAGCCTAGCAATTCCTTCATAAACTGCGGTAACGCCGCGCTGCCCTGATGCACATCTGCATTGTAATAACGGGTCGGGAACGCCAACGCTTCCGCCGCCGCTTGCCGTGCAAATTCCACCTTGCCCGCTTTCGCGGCAATCGTGCAACTCCACCAGCCCGTCGGGTAGCTCACCAATTGGAATTGATGCAGTTTCGTATCGCTGAAACCCGCCTTGCGCATGGTGTCGTGCATCGGCTTAATGATCTTTTCCGCGTGCACCAACGGTGATTCGCTTTGCTGCACCAGCAAGCCGTTTTCGCCCAGTGCACGCCAGCAACCCCGGAAAAACTCTTCGCTATACAACACCGCGCCAGGTCCTACCGGGTCAGTGCTATCCACAATCAGCACATCCAACGAACCCGGTTCGGCATTGTTGATCCACGCAATCCCGTCTTCAAACGCCAAGGTCGCACGCGGGTCATTATTGGATTCGCACAATTCGGGGAAGAACATCTCACTGACGCGGGTCACGCGCTCGTCAATGTCGATTTGAATGGCAGCTTCGACTTCCGAGTGACGTAATACTTCACGCAACGTACCGCAATCACCGCCGCCGATAATGCACACACGCTTAGGGGCAGGGTGGCTGAACATGACAGGATGCGCCATCATTTCATGGTAAACGAAGTTATCGCGGGTCGTGACCATCGTGCAACCGTCCAGCGTCATCAGCTTGCCGAAGGTTTTGGTGTCGTAGATTTCGAGCTTCTGGAACGGGGTTTGCTCTTCGTGAATTTTGCCCGCTTCGGTCAATTCCAAGCCGAAAATCGTGCCGGAATCGGAAAGTTCAGTAAACCAGTTAGGTTGGGTTGTCATGGCAGCGCCTGTTGGTTGTTCACACAAAGGCGCTATCATGCCACAAGCGTTCAGGCGGGTGAATGACTCTTCAATGAAACACGGGCGCTTCGCCGGAAACGCTTAAGCCTTCTGCCCAGAAAAAGCTATTGCCCTCTTCCGGGCGATTCAGCAATACCATTAATACCACCCATTTGAGGCGGTCGAGGTTAAAGTCTTCGTCTTGCAATTCCAGCACGCGATCGAGGATTTGTTCGCGGGCTTCAGCACTGATCACGCCAGCATTTTCTAAGAATATTAAATAGCCTTGGCATTCGCCATCCAGCCAATAACGTTCTTGCGGGGAAAAGATGCGGGTGGTGCACGAGCGGTAGGTCACTTCCACACGTTCTGCATCATCACCAAGGCTTTCTAGCCAATCGAAGGCGCGAGTAATTTCGCTATTCAGAAAACCAGCGTCTTGCAAATAACCGTGCATGGAGGCGCGGTCTTCCGGCAGGTTATCACCCATGTCGGGATAGTTATCAAAAAGGTAGAAGAGAACGTCCAGCGTATTTTCTTTCATCAGTTTCCAGTTCCTGACCCCAATCGCATGTAATGCCCACCACCACATGCTGCTACAAGGTTGTGCAGTTCAAGCATAAGGAGGATGGATGAAACCGCGTCAGCGGTCAAGCCTGTATTCAGGATAATCTGGTCTATCGGTAGTGGTTCGTAGCCTAACGCATCAAGTACTTGCGCGTATTCGGGATCAAAGGTATCGGTGTCGGGTAATTGCGCAGATAGGTTCAATACCGCTTGTCCGGGTGTGGTCAGGTTAGCCTTATCTTGTTGTAACCAAACGTTTAGTTGTGGCGCAATTTCTTCCAGAATATCGTTGGCGGTTTCGACCAATTTGGCACCTTGGCGGATCAAATGGTGGCAACCGCGTGCCAGTGGGTTGTGAATCGAACCGGGAATAGCAAAAACTTCGCGCCCCTGTTCCATCGCGTGGCGGGCTGTGACGAGCGTTCCGCTTTGCAAGGCGGCTTCGACAATCAATACGCCAAAACTCATGCCGCTGATAATGCGGTTGCGGCGTGGAAAATGTTGAGGATGCGCGGGAATACCGATGGGGAATTCCGAGACGATGCAACCTTGCGCGGCAATGCGTTCTGCCAGTTTGCGATTGCGTAGCGGGTAAATAATGTCGAGACCGTTGCCCACGACCGCAATGGTGTTGCCTCCCGCATCTAAAGAGGCTTCGTGGCTGTGCGCATCAATCCCGACGGCTAGACCGCTGGTGACGGTTAAGCCATTGGTGGCGAAATGCGCGGCAAAGGCGCGGGCGTTTTCTTTGCCGCCTTGAGTCGGGTTGCGGCTGCCCACCATACCGATTTGCGGGTCATTCAACAGATCGGGGTTGCCGAGGGCAAACAATACCGGCGGCGCGGTGCGGATGCGTTTAAGCAAGGCAGGGTAACGACTGTCTTCGGGCACGAGAATGTGGTGGTCATCGGCGGCTTCCAGCCAACGCCAATCGGGTAGCGCGGCATCACGATCTTGCGCACGGTAGGCGGCAATCCCTTCCTGTTTCAAACCCGCTTCCAGCAAGGCACTGTCAGACACGCGCAAGGCTTCCGCCGCACCGCCGAAATATTCCACAATGCGCCGTAGGCTGCCGGGGCCCATGCCTTTGGCACGCCAGAAATGTAGGCGGGCGCGAAGTTCTGAATCAGTAAGCATGAAAATAACAGTTCCGTGATGAAGAGCCTGCATTTTCTGCCACTTGGACAGGATGATGCAAACAAATCCGCTGGACTGTGGGTGATTAATAATTACCTGTTGTTAATCAATAAAATCGACCTTTTGTCTCCTTAACGCTAGGGGCTGTGCTATTGCTTCTATACTGTTACGGTCATTCAACCATAACAGTGTGAGAATTGTGGTATGCGAAAAATTATTTGGTCTTGTGGGCTTGCCCTGTTTTGTCTGGCAACCAGTCTGGCAGCGGCTGTGCCACCCCCGTCACCACCTGCCGCTGTAACCACGCCACCCGCCGAGCCGGTCAATGTACTGGCTGCTGCCAAACAAGCGGGTGTATTACGGGTAGCGATGGAACCGGATTTCCCCCCCATGTATTGGGTTAACGAAGAAGGCAAGGAAGACGGTTTTGATTACCACTTAGCGCTACTCGTGGCTAAAGAGCTAGGTATTCCGACCGTGCAAGCGGTTGAGGATGATTATTCCAAGTTGCCCGGCTTGGCGGTTGAGGGTAAGGCTGACATGGTGATGGGCGGCTATATCCCTGATGATTCCATTGAGGGTGTCTATTGGTCGGATAGCTATCTGGATTTCGGGCAATGCCTGATTGTGCCGCGTGGTAGCACCATCAAAAACATCAAGCAGTTGCGCGGGAAAACCATTGGCGCTTACGAAGACCCTGCTGTTATCAAGTGGATCAACGAAAACATCCCCGACAAAAAAGCGCTGGTGACTTACGAAGGTGTGGGTTGGTTTCGTCATCTGGAAAAACGCGATGTTGACGCCATCATTTACGATTACCCGTTTACGGTGGAAGAAATCAAGCCGTTTAGCAGCAGTTTGCAGATTGCCGCCTTTAACTTGAATGAGAGTACCTACGCGATTGGCATTAAACAGGGTAACGATACGATGCGTACCGCTGTCAATACCGCGCTCGCGAAGATCAAAGAATCCGCTGAATATGCCGAGTTGATCAAACGCTACCTGCCCTTCAAAATTTCCAACGAAGTACCAGATGGCAGCAATACCTACACTATCCAACCCGGTGATTCGCTCGGAAAAATTGCCGCAGCAAAATTGGGTACAGCGACTGCTTGGACAACTTTATGGGAACTCAACAAAAATCGTATTCCTAACCCTAATCTATTGGAAACCGGCGATATATTGATTATGCCCAAAGCAGCGGAGAAGGTAGCACCGTGAAAATTGACCGTTTTTGGATGATACAAATCGTCATTATCATCAGTTTATTTGCGCTATTGATTGGCAGCTATTTGTTTTCGTTTGGCTGGTTTGCCGACAAATCGACCAGTCTTGCGACAACCGTAGCCCCTGCGCCAGTTGAGGCAGTAGAAATAGCGCCTCCTGTACCCGCTCCTATGGCATTAGCGGTTGTCCCCAGCGAACCGCCTAAACCACCCGCAACGTGTACGTATGAGGGGGAAATTTTATCCAGTGACAGTATCCGTGACAGCTTAAGCAGCAGCGATGCGGTGCGCCAAGCGAGCTGTCTGGAATTTTTGCAAGCGGAGAGCCTTGCTGGTGATAAGGGCGCGGAATTATGGATAGGACAAGCGTATCATCAGGGTTGGGGCGTGGTGAAAAATCTGGAGGAAGCCGCTAACCATTATCGGCAAGCGGCGAGTAGTGGTGATTTGGCAGTGCGGGATTCCGCCCAGCAATGGTTAAAGCAGTTGGAACAAGAGCAGGCGTTGCCCAACTGATTACGGTTGCCAATTGACGAAATTTTCCAGCAATTTCAAGCCATCATCTGCCGATTTTTCCGGGTGCGCCTGAATCGCAAACACATTGTCTTTAGCAATCGCCGAGGCGTAGCTGATGCCGTATTCGGTCGAGCCTGCAATCAAGTCCGGCGTGACCGGCTCTACATAATAGCTGTGGACGAAATAGAAGCGTGCGCCATCGGCAATGCCTTGCCATAACGGGTGTTCAACTTGATGCCAGATTTGATTCCAGCCCATTTGCGGAATCTTCAGGCGCACGCCGATTTCCTGATGCACCGTGCCGAAATAGCGCACATTGCCTTCGTACAACCCTAAGCATTCGATGCCGCCGTTTTCTTCGGAATGCTGCATTAACACCTGCATCCCCATGCAAATGCCGAGGAAAGGTTTGGTCTGGATGACTTCGCGTACCACTTCCGCCATGCCACGGGTTTCGAGTTCGCGCATACAGTCACGCGCCGCGCCTTGCCCCGGAAATACCACGCGGTCAGCTTTGAGGATCACGTCAGGGTCGGAAGTGATAATGACGCTGGCGTTAGTGCCTGCGGCATGGGCGACGGCGCGTTCCACCGAGTGCAGGTTGCCCATGTTGTAGTCGATGATGGCGATTTTTTGCATTACAAACTCCCCTTGGTCGACGGCATAATCCCCGCCATGCGCGGATCCAGTTCCAACGCCATGCGCAACGCCCGCCCGAAGGCTTTGAAAACGGTTTCGGCAATGTGGTGCGAATTGCGCCCTTTCAAGTTGTCGATGTGCAACGACACCAGCGCGTGATTCACAAAGCCTTGGAAGAATTCTTAAAACAAATCGGTTTCAAACGCGCCAATGCTGGCACGCGGGTATTCCACCTGATGTTCCAAGCCCGGTCTGCCGGAAAAGTCGATGACCACGCGGGACAGGGCTTCATCCAACGGCACATATGCGTGACCGTAACGGCGGATGCCTTTTTTATCACCGACGGCTTGCGCAAACGCTTGTCCCAAGGTAATGCCAATGTCTTCGACGCTGTGGTGGTCGTCGATGTGGCGGTCGCCTTTGCATTCGATGTCGAGGTCGATCATGCCGTGACGCGCCACTTGATCCAGCATGTGTTCGAGGAAGGGAATGCCGGTCGCAAAGCGTGATTTGCCCGTGCCATCGAGGTTGATGGTGATGCGGATTTGGGTTTCGAGCGTGTTGCGTGCCACGCTGGCAATACGTTCAGTCATAGGGAACCTGTGTAACAGTAAGTTTGCTCGGATTCTACCACAGGCAGGCAGCGCTGTTAGGCTTTAGCCGCCCGTCGCGCTCATGTGGCGGAAAATCATCGGTTGTGCCGCTTGCAGGTTGAACTCATGCCCCTGCGGTTTGATGGTCATGGATTGGATTAAGGCAGCCCGTACCCGCGCATCATCGGTTGGGTTCGCCCGCAATACGCGCCGCAAATCCATCGAATGTTCCTGCCCCAAACACAGCAGCAAGCGTCCTTCCGCCGTCACCCGCACGCGGTTGCAGGTATCACAGAAATTGTGGCTATGCGGTGAAATAAATCCCACACGGTACGCGCTGTCCTCACGGCGAAAATAGCGTGCCGGGCCGCCAGTCTGTTCTTCGACCGCGCTCAAATTCAAGTGCTGTTGCAAGTCCCGCAAAATTTCATCGCTGGAATAAAACGCTTCGGCACGGTCGTGATCGCCAATGACACCTAGGGGCATTTCTTCGATAAAGGTAATGTCCATGCCGCGCCCGTGGGCAAACTCCACCAAATTCAGCACTTCGTCGTGGTTGCGGTGTTTCAAAATAACGGCATTGAGTTTGACGCGCTGGAAACCCGCTTCCAAGGCTGCGTCGATGCCTGCCAGCACTTTATTAATGTCACCCAAGCGCGTCAAAGCGTGAAAACGCTCGGGATTTAAGGTATCGAGGCTGATATTGACGCGGGTAACGCCTGCGGCTTGCAGGTCTTTGGCGTAACGTGCCAATTGCGTGCCGTTCGTGGTCACGGTCAGATCGCGCAAGCCGTCGAGTTGCCCCAGCTCTTGGAACAGTTTCAAAATATTGCGGCGCACCAAGGGTTCACCCCCCGTAATCCGAATTTTATTCACCCCTAAATCAACGAAGGCTTTGCCCAACCGCGCCATTTCTTCCAAGGTGAGTAACTGTTCACGCGGTACAAAGGTCATGTCTTCGGCCATGCAATACACGCAACGCAAATCGCAGCGATCCGTCACCGACAGCCGCACATACGTGACTTGCCGCCCGAAACGATCCACCAATTGCACAGGGTTTGCCTTCGTATCCATAACCGCCTCTCTCAACAGCATCCAAACACCTACTACTGTACACAGCCTGCCCCGCAAAAGAAAACAACCGCAATCGGGAATTTTCATACTGTGGGGCGTTACTAATTCTTGTACGATAAGTCATACGAAAATACAGGAAACCCCGACACATGCTAACAGTAACCTCTAAAACCTTATGGCTGGCGATTGGTCTGATTGCCATGAGCCTCGCGGCAAGCAGCTTTGTGCTGACTGCTTGGTTGGTTTTGGCCGCATCGGTGTCGGCATCTGCTGGGACCAGTGGTTTCCGGAATGTGCCCGCGCCATGGTGCTGGCGGTGTTTGGGTTGCTCGCGGCGACGGGTTTTGGTGAAAAGCTATGGGGCGGGTTAGTGATCTTGTTGGCAAGCGTAGGAACCGCGACGGCAGGTTATCAGACGTGGTTGCAATTACAGCCACCCGGTAGCGCGTCATGCGCAGGCAGCAATCCGAATCTGATTGAGCAATTGGTGTACTTCCTCAGCGATAATATCCCCAGCTTGTTTGAAGTCAGCGGCTTATGCGAAGACGAAGAACTGGTCATTCTGGGACTTTCGCTCGCGAATTGGGCGCTGGTGTCGTTCTTGGCGGCGGTGATTGCGGCGGTGTGGGCGTTGCGTTTGAGAAAGAGTGCTTAGGACAAGTACGGCCTAATTGTTCAGACCCCGATGAAGAACCTCACCCCAACCCCTCTCCTTGACAGGAGAGGGGCTAAGGAACACAGCTCTTCCTCCCCCTCTCCTGTCAAGGAGAGGGGCGGGGGTGAGGTTCTTTTGGATGGGTGTGAACAGTTACGTAGTGGCAGTTAAGGGATGTTTAGTGTTTTTTCTTCGGCGCAATTAAATCGGTAATTGTGCCTTCAAACATTTCCGCTGCCATTGCGACCGTTTCGGAAAGTGTCGGGTGTGGATGCACCGTCAAGCCGATGTCAGTGGCGTTCGACCCCATCTCAATCGCGTGCGCGACTTCGGCAATGAGATCACCGGCGTTCGTGCCGACGATGCCCGCGCCGATCACGCGCTGCGTTTCCGCATCGAAAATCAGCTTGGTCATGCCTTCGTCCCGTCCGATGGAGAGCGCCCGTCCGCTGGCTGCCCAGGGGAATACGCCTTTGCCGTAGTTGATGCCCTTGGCTTTGGCTTCTTCTTCAGTCACGCCGACCCATGCAATTTCGGGGTCAGTGTAAGCGACGGATGGAATCACCCGTGCATCGAAGTGGCTGGGCAAGCCTGCCGCCGCTTCGGCAGCCGTTTTGCCTTCGTGAACCGCTTTGTGCGCCAGCATCGGTTGCCCAATAATGTCGCCAATCGCGAAGATGTGCGGCTGGGTAGTACGCATTTGCGTATCAACCACTTGCACAAAGCCGCGCTCATCCACGGCGACCCCCGCTTTTTCCGCACCGATGCGCTTGCCATTCGGCGTGCGCCCGACCGCGACCAATACGCGGTCATACAATTGCGGTTCGGCAGGCGCTTGCTTGCCTTCAAACGTGACTTTCATGCCTGCCGCAGTGGCTTCGACTTTGGTCACGCGGGTTTCTAACCAGATATTGGCGTAACGCTTTTTAATGCGCGTGAAATACGGTTTCACCACGTCTTTGTCTGCGCCCGTGATAATGTTGGGCAGCATTTCGACCACAGTGATTTTTGAACCCAGTGCGGCGTACACGGTTGCCATTTCCAGCCCGATAATGCCACCACCAATCACCAGCATGTGTTGCGGAACGCTCACCAGTTCCAGTGCACCCGTGGAGTCGATCACACGCGGGTCGTCTGGAATGAACGGTAATTTCACCGCTTCTGAACCCGCCGCAATCACGGCTTTTTCAAAGCGCACCACGGTTTTTTTGCCGTCGTTGCCGATGACTTCGATGTGGTTGGGGTCGAGGAATGTCCCCACGCCATTGACCACTTGCACTTTGCGCTGTTTCGCCAAGCCCGACAGACCGCCGGTTAAGCGGTTGACGATCTTTTCTTTCCAGCCGCGCAGTTTGTCGATGTCGACTTTGGGCGGGGCGAATTCAATGCCGCAATCCGCCACTTCGTGCGCTTCGTCCAGCACTTTTGCTGCGTGCAGCAAGGCTTTGGACGGAATGCAGCCGACATTCAAACACACGCCACCGAGCGTGCTCCAACGTTCGACCAACACGGTTTGCAGCCCCAAATCGGCAGCGCGGAACGCAGCGGTGTAACCGCCAGGGCCTGCACCCAATACCAGCATTTGGCAGCTAATATCTGCTTTTAAGTTACTCATGATTCCACTCCCGCTCACAGAATGAGGTTACGCACGTCGGACAATACAAACGCAATATGGCTAACGAAACGTGCCGCATACGCGCCATCAATCACGCGATGGTCGTAAGACACCGCCAACGGCTGCATCAGGCGGTCGACGATTTCGCCATTCACGCGCTTGAGGCGCTCTTGCGCACGGGTTAAGCCGAGAATGCCGACTTCTGGCGCATTCACAATCGGGGTGAAGTTCGTGCCGCCAATCCCGCCGAGGCTGGAAATGGTGAAGCAACCACCCTGCATGTCCGCCGCTTTGAGCTTGCCGTCGCGGGCTTTTTTGGAGACTTCGCCGAGTTCACGCGCCAGTTCAAACAAGCCTTTGCGATCCACATCCTTGATCACTGGCACAACCAAGCCATCCGGCGTATCGACCGCAATGCCCACGTTGTAGAACTTGCGTTGGATGAGGTTTTCGCCATCGTCCGCCAGTGCCGAGTTGAATTTCGGGTATTCCTTCAAACCCGCCACCACCGCTTTCAGCATGAACACCAGCGGAGTGAAGTTGAAGCCCATCGCCTTTGCCTTGTCTTTCAAACTGTTGCGGTACGCTTCCAG
>CAYNNA010000100.1:0-10275 GCA_964398375.1 uncultured Thiothrix sp. | reverse complement strand
CGACGACATCAAGCCGACGAGATTGAGTCGTGGGTGGCAAAATGAGAATTGCTGATGATCTAACGTAATAATCTGCGATGCCTACTGGAAGTGTCCGCTTCTGGCGTAACTAATCCCTATTCCCTCCTCAACTGATATACTTCAACCATGTCATCACTTAACAGGTAAACACCCATGTCTACCATACAAATCACCTCGCAGGTTTCCACCGAAGACCTATTACATGGAGTGGAAAGCCTGCCGACCGAAGAACTTGAGCAGTTTGTTGCACGGGTACTGGCGTTGTGTGCCAGACGCAAAGCCAACAGCCTGAATGAACAGGAAAGCAAGTTGTTACAACTGATCAACCGCCCTGTTCCCGCCACCTTGCAAAGCCATTATGACCTGCTGGCACAGAAACAGCGGACAAATACGCTAAGCGCAGATGAATATGCTGAACTGCTTCAAGTAATCGAAAAAATTGAAAATTTTGATGTTGAACGTGTTCAGCATCTCGTGACTTTGGCACAACTGCGTCAGGTATCGCTGGATAAGCTCATGCAAGATTTGGGTATACGGCAGCCCGATTATGTCTGAGTACATTTCTAAAATATTGCGGCTTGCGGTCGCGGAGCGGGCGAAGGGTTCTTGTGAATATTGCCTGAGTCAAGCCAGATTCGCTACCCAGTCTTTCGCTATCGACCATATCCACCCTGTCAGTTGGGGTGGAGCAACTGAGATGGATAATCTGGCGTTGGCTTGTTCCGGTTGTAATAGTTACAAAGCGAACAGGCTGAATGCCACTGACCCAGTAACACAGCGACAAGTGGCCTTGTATAATCCGCGCCAACACGACTGGAATGAACACTTTTGTTGGGGCAAAGATTTTCTTTTGGTCATCGGCTTGACCCCAATTGGGCGGGCAACAGTAGAAATTTTGCGTTTGAATCGTCCACCTTTGCTTAACTTGCGTCGCGCCCTGTACAGCTTGGGCGAACACCCACCAACGTAAACTGAACGTTATGGCACACGGTTTCCGGCTCGTTAATCTCTCTTATGCCCCGTTCCCACGAAAAACGTTAGGATTATCACGAAATCTTCGTTCCGCTGGTGTCACTCAAATCATGGCGTTTCAGCCCCAGCTCTTCCGTGGTTGAGACATGGCGTTCACTGTAACGCAGGATAAATGCTGCTATTGCCAGCAACAGAATCGCTGACACAATGGTTATGATTTGGATGTTATTGAACATTTTCAAATCAATGGCTAGGTAGCGGGTGAGTGCCGTCATGGAAATGAACAACAGAAAAATGACCGGCAGCCGGTGAGTGCGGAAGAAGATACCCACCATTGCTCCCAATTCCAGATAAATGAACAGCAACAGAATGTCATCCAATGTTGCATAAGGTTTGGGCATAATTTCCGTGATATACGCGTGGGTAGCCGACCACACAATCGTGCCGCCGATGACAAACAAACCCAGCACGTGGAACGCCTCCACCGCTAAATCCCCCACTTTTTCCAAAAAATGGCCTGCGTTACGTATTCTGTGCATGGTGTTATCTCCTCTGTGATAGTTAGGATTAAAGCACAACTATCCCTTGTGGGTGGCGTTATCTTTAGATAGAAAAATTCTATTGATATAGATAATTTTTATTATTGATTCCTTAGCCTATCTCAAGCACTATCCGTGTAATGCTGTATTTCAGTAATTCCTTATTTAGTTACCTACTGATATGACTACCCAAATTAATCAAGCAACCGAAATCAAAAGCACCACTTGCTACATGTGTGCCTGCCGCTGCGGCATCAATGTCCACCTCAAGAATGGCGAGGTGAAATACATTGAGGGCAACCCCGACCATCCGCTCAATAAGGGCGTGATTTGTGCCAAGGGTTCATCCGGCATTATGAAGCAGTACTCGCCTGCCCGCCTGACCACGCCGTTGCGCCGCAAAGCCAACGCGACCCGTGGCGAAGGTCAGTTTGAAACGATTACGTGGGAAGAAGCCTTCGACACCCTCGAAACGCGTTTGCGCCACCTGCGTGCCACTGACCCGAAAAAGTTCGGGCTGTTCACCGGACGTGACCAGATGCAAGCCCTCACCGGGCTGTTCGCCAAGCAATTCGGTACGCCGAATTACGCGGCACACGGTGGCTTCTGCTCCGTCAATATGGCGGCAGGCATGATCTATACCATCGGCGGTTCCTTCTGGGAATTCGGCGGCCCTGATCTACACCACGCCAAACTGTTCGTGATGATCGGCACGGCGGAAGATCACCATTCCAACCCGCTAAAGATCGAGTTATCGCACTTCAAACGCAACGGCGGGCGCATGATTGCGATCAACCCGGTGCGCACGGGCTATGCGGCAGTGGCGGATGAGTGGATTCCGATCCGCCCCGGTACGGATGGCGCCTTGCTGTTGGCAATTACCCGCGAAATCATCGAGCAAGGCTTGTACGACCGCGACTTCGTGGTGAATTACACCAACGGCCCGGAACTGGTCAACCTTGACCCGAAAAACCGTGAATACGGCATGTTCTTGCGCTTTGAAGTGCCACCCGAAGAAGGCTGTTTCGACCCGCAAAACAAGCTGTGGTGGGATCGTGAGCTGAACAAGCCGATTTCTACGCACACCCCCGGCGCTGACCCGTTTTTGACCGGCGAATTCAAGCTGAAAGACGGCACACCCGTCAAACCGGCATTCCAATTGCTGCGCGAACGGGTGGAAGGCTACACGGCGGAATGGGCGGAAGACATTACCGGCATTCCGGCGGCGACCATCAAGCGCTTGGCGCATGAAATGGGGATTACGGCGCGTGACCAGAAAATCGAATTGCCGATTTCGTGGACGGATACTTGGGGCAATGAACACGATCACGTCACCGGCAACCCGGTCGCGTTCCATGCGATGCGGGGTTTGGCAGCGCATTCCAACGGCTTCCAAAGCATACGCGCCCTGAGCATTTTGATGTCGTTGTTGGGGACGATTGACCGCCCCGGTGGTTTCCGCCACAAAGCGCCGTACCCGCGCCCGATTCCGCCTTGCCCGAAAACCCCGACCTCCCCCAACGATGTGAAACCCAACACACCACTGGAAGGGATGCCGTTGGGCTGGCCTGCTGACCCGGATGATTTATTCGTGGATGATGCGGGCGAGCCGGTGCGCATCGACAAGGGGTTCTCGTGGGAATACCCGCTCTCCGTTCACGGTTTAATGCACAACGTGATTACCAATGCGTGGCGCGGCGACCCGTACAAGCTCGACACCTTGCTGATTTTCATGGCGAATATGGCGTGGAACTCGTCGATGAACACCTCCGAAGTCCGCGATATGCTCAAGGACAAGGACGAAAACGGCGAGTACAAAATTCCGTTACTCGTGGTGTGCGATGCCTTCCATTCGGAAATGACCGCGTTTGCGGATTTGATCCTGCCGGATACCACGTATCTGGAACGTTACGACGTGATGTCGATGCTGGATCGCCCGATTTCCGAATACGACGGCCCAGTCGATTCGGTGCGGATTCCGATTTTGCCACCGACTGGGCAATGCAAGCCGTTCCAAGAAGTGTTGATTGAGCTGGGTTCACGCCTTGGCTTCCCCGCGTTCACCGATAAGGAAGGCAAACGTAAATTCCGTGACTACCCCGATTTCATTGTCAATTTTGAAACCGCACCGGGGTCTGGTATTGGTTTCTTGAGTGGCTGGCGCGGGCAAAACGGTCAAAAAGCCATGCGCGGCGAACCTAACCCCAACCAGTGGGAACAGTACGCCAAGAACAATTGTATGCATCACCATGTCATGCCGAAATCCTACCAGTACATGCGTAACTGGAACGCAGGTTATCTGCAATGGGCGAAGGCTAACGGCATGACCCGTCACGCCGAGCCGATCAATATTCACTTGTATTCCGAAGTGCTGCACAAATTCCGCCGTGCCGCGCAAGGCATTTCGCACGGTAAACAGCCGCCGGATCGTTTGCGTAAACGCGTGGAACGTTTCTTCGATGCGCTGCCGTTCTACCACGAGCCGCTCGAAAACGAGATGATCAATAAGCAAGACTTCCCGTTGAGTGCGTTAACCCAGCGCCCGATGGCAATGTACCACTCGTGGGATTCGCAGAATGCGTGGTTGCGCCAGATTCACGCGCACAACTATTTGCACATGCACCCCAGTGTCGGTGAAAAGTACGGCTTTGAAGACGGCGATTGGATTTGGGTGGAATCGGTACACGGGCGGGTGCGTTGCGAAGCGCGTTACTCGCAATCGGTCGAGCCGAACACGGTGTGGACCTGGAACGCGATTGGCAAAGCCTCTGGCGCTTGGGCATTGGAAAAAGATGCCAACGAATGCCAGCGTGGTTTCTTGCTGAACCACATTATCGGCGAAGAATTGCCGAATCAGGCGGAAGGCGAGCACCTTTCCAATTCCGATCCGATCACCGGGCAGGCGGCATGGTTTGATGTGCGCGTGAAAGTCTACAAAGCGGACAAGAAAGAGCAAGGTTCCACCTTCCCACAATTCCCGACCCAGCCGCGTTACCCCGGCATGGCGAAGCCTGTGGGCAAATGGCAGACCTTCATCGGTGGTTCTGGTCTGTTCAAGAATCGGTTTAAGGGGAAATAAGCATGACCCAGTTAGCGTTAGTCATTGACTTAAATGTGTGCGTGGGTTGTAGCGCCTGCGTCACCAGTTGCAAAGAATGGAACACTTCCAGCGAAGGCGGGAAGGGCATGGTGGACAAAAACCCGTATGGCAAAGACCCCACGGGAACGTTTTTCAACCGCGTGCAAACCTTTGAAGTGGGCGAATACCCCAACGTCGAAACGGTGCATTTCCCGAAGAGCTGCTTGCATTGCGAAGACCCACCGTGCGTGCCGGTATGCCCAACGGGAGCAAGCTACAAGCGTAAGGAAGACGGCATTGTGCTGGTCGATTACGACAAGTGCATCGGCTGTAAATATTGCTCGTGGGCGTGCCCTTACGGTGCGCGGGAAATCGACGAAAAGCAGAAGGTCATGAAAAAATGCACCTTGTGCGTCGACCGCATTTACGACACGACCCTGCCAGAAGCACGCCGCAAACCGGCATGTGTGTTGGCTTGCCCCACCAGTGCTCGCTTGTTTGGGGATGTGCATGACCCGGATTCGGAAGTGTCGGTGGCGATTAATGAACGTGGTGGTTATCAGTTGATGCCGGAATGGGGAACGCGCCCCGCGAACCATTACCTGCCACGGCAGAAAACCAAGTCGCATGTGACAGCAGAGTCACTGCACCGCATTGATAACCCATTGAAGAAAGAAGAACAGCGTGCGCCGGTCAGCAATGACTTGCCTTCGTTGGACGACTTCTTGTTCTAAGGAGAGTGGATTTATGCATCCTGCATTTTCGGTAATTTTTCTGACCACACTCATTGGTGCGGGTCAGGGTTTGTTTTTGGCGTTGTACACCGGTGAGGTTTACAACACGTTTGGGGTTGTCGGTGAAGCTGTCCCGGTGGATATGTACATCATGGGGACTCTCATGGTGGCAGTGCTGATGGGCTTAGGTCTATTTGCGTCGTTTTTCCATCTCGGCAGACCGGAACGGGCATGGCGGGCGGCAACGAAATGGCGGACTTCTTGGTTGGCGCGTGAAGTCATTGTATTGCCTGCATTTGCGGGCGTTGCAGTGGTGTGGGGCGCGTTGCATTACTTCGGTTTTGACCCTGTGGTGTTTGCGACCCCGACGCTGGCAATCAAGCTGTCGTTGATCGTGGGGTTGGTCGCGGGGGTGCTGGCATTTTTGCTGTATGTGTGTACCGGTATGATTTACGCGGCGGTGAAATTCATTCAGGAATGGGCAACCCCGTTAACAATCATTAACTACACCTTGTTGGGGTTGGCGTCTGGCTTTACTTTGGCAACCGCATTGGCGGCGTATTACGGTAGCAGCTTGATGAGTGCGTATGTGTTGTGGGCGTTGGTCTTTACCTTGGTGGGGTTTGTGTCGCGCATGTTTGCGTTGCGTCGTAATGGGCGTCTCAAGCGCAAGAGCACGATGTGTACCGCGATTGGGGTGCGTCACCCGAAAATTACCCAGATTTCACAAGGGGCAATGGGCGGTTCATTCAATACCCGTGAATTTTTCCATCATAAAAGCCCGCAGTTTTTGCAGACCGTGAAAGTGTTTTTCCTGATCATGGCGTTTGTCGTGCCGGTAACGTTGCTGGTCATTGGTTGGTCGAATCAACTGGTGCTGGTGTTGCTGGCGGCGGCGTTGATTCAGTACGTGGGTTTGCTGGCGGAACGCTGGTTCTTCTTCGCACAGGCGAATCATCCGCAGAATCTTTACTATCAGGCAACGTAAGTGGCTTGGTGGTGAGTGATCGTGAAAACGCCCGCAATCGCGGGCGTTTTTGTGTTGGTTAAGCTAGAAATGTATTAACCAATCTAAATTAGATGGTATTTTATCATAAAAAATCAATATGTTGCGTTGATTTCAAGCTAAAAGTGCGCTAATTGCCAAGCTAATTTTGCAAAACCCATTTTGCATTTCCCCCTTTGCCTCCTTGATTCATGATCGCCCTTTCTTTGGTCATTTCTTGTAATAGGTTTCTGATCCTGTTTTTCTTTTGTGTATATTCTAAAACATCAGGGAGTTTGTCCAACAGCAACCGTTCAATATCCGCCGGAGATGCCTCTTTCCATTCCCGCAAATACTGAATGATAAGACTTTTGTAATATACCTTATCGAATGCACGGTTTCGGATATAAGCTGCTTTTCCTTCCGTAGCCTGCGCAACGGCGGCGGCAACATAGAGGTTGGGTCGCCGCCCTTCTACCAATTTGCGGTGCTTGAGCAGGCGGAATTGCTCATCTGTTAAGGCTTGCCCTTTTTGCAAACAATCGAGTGCAATGACTTCATGCAGCAGCAAGTCGGTATTGTTCAGCAAAGCACGGGTATAGTTTTCATTCAATATCTTGCCATACAAACGCACCCGTACCCGTTGCGGGTCATGCAAATCGTAATCAGGTAGCGGGAAGAAGCGTTCCCGTTGTTTGTTGAATACCCGCCGGATGCCACTACCAATGGTGTCGATCATTTTGAGTTCCACCATTGCTTGGGCAAGGAACGGATTTCGGTATTGGTCTGGCGGTGAATCGTGTTCAATCACCCATTCCACCGAATCAGGGAGGAATTTCCCCATGTTGGTGAACAATAGGGAATCTTCCTGCTCCACCACATTGATACGCCCACCCAAGGTGTAATCCTGATGGGCGATGCAGTTGTGCAGCAACTCGCGAATTACCCATGAATCGTATTGGCTGACTTCAGTTGGCAGCAGGGTATTTTCCCGCAGGTAACGGTAGGTCAGGTTGCGTACCTTGGCAAACAGGGCATCGGTGTTCAGCAAAAAAGGTGGGCTGAAATGTTGATAATCGCGATCATTGCCTTGGGCATCTTTTAAAACCCACGTCATTTGGGCTTGGGCGGGGGAAAGCCAGTGAACCGATTCAGGTCGCCCCAATAACAGAATTGCGGTGTTGGTAATGCGGCCTGCGATGGTGATTTTGGCTTTGTTGAGGAATATCGTGTCATTCCAGCTATCGACCTGTTCAGCTAGATGCGGGTGTTTTTCTTGGTATTGCTGGCGGGCTTTCAGGACAGCTTCGGGCAATAAATCATCCAAGGTGGCATCGGCGATGGTTTCGGCTGACCAGTCTGGGCGAGCTGGATGGCGGATACGTTCCAGCTCCGACAAAGACAAGGGGGAGAGTGATTCATTCTCACGCCCGTAGAAATGACCTTCCCATGCGGTGGGTATCCCGGTTGGAGTGGGCGGAATTTCAAACATGACCACTCGACCTTGCGGGTGTTGTAATTCGTGGATTTCGGTAAAGGTTAGCCTGCCGCTGGTTTTGTCGGCGATTTCCTTTTTGAGTTTATCCAGTTGGGCGCGGTCGGGGCGGTAGTTGCTGCCAACCACTTGATGGTGCGTATTCACACCGAAAATCAATCAGCCTGCGCTTTGCCGGTTTAGGTTGGCTTCGTTGCTGAGAGCAGAAAAATACTTCCCCAATTTGGTGAAATCGAAATTCTCTTTGGCTTCCTTGAACTCCAGCCACTCCGTTTCTGCGGGGAGTGCCAGCAAACGGGATAGCAATGAGAGAAGCTCTGCCTGTGTTTTCATGGGGGTTCCTGTTCGTTTGATCACGGCTCTGTCAGCTTGTTCATCATAGCAGCTCAGGGTGTTCTAGGTTTTATCAGCCTAAGGATGCCAGCTTTGCGGATAATGTCTGCCAACTGATAACCTCAACGCCACTGCGCAGGTAATTATCTTCACCCCCATGCACCAGCCAAGGAATCAGTGCTTCATCGCCTGCAAAAGCGGCAGCTCGTTTGCCTGCCTTAATGTAGTCGGAGGTGACGGTTTGCCCGGATTTGATCTCCACCGCTTGCAGTTTAGTTCCTGATTCAAATAGCAAATCGGCTTCCACGCCGTTGTTATCCCGCCAGAAATAAAGGTCGGCGGGCAAGCCGTTATTGTACCGTGCTTTCAGGAATTCACTGACAACCCACGTTTCAAAAAGCTCGCCACGCAGTGGGTGCAGGGTGAGTACCTCTTCTGCACGAATACCCAGCAACCAACAGGCCAAGCCGGTGTCAATGAAATATAATTTGGGGGTTTTGACCAGTCGTTTGCCGAAATTACGGTGGTAAGGGGGTAACAGATGTACCAAACCACTGGACTCCAGTACAGACATCCACGCACGGGCTGTGGATTGACTGATACCCGCTTCACTGGCCAAACTGGTAAAATTCAATAGTTGTCCGGTACGACCCACGCATAAACGCACAAAGCGTTGGAAGGTCGTTAAGTCCTGCACATTCATCACCTGACGTACATCACGTTCCACGTAGGTGGCAATATAACTGGCAAACCAGTCTTGTGGCTGCATGTTTTGGGTATGCAAAGCTGGGTAGCCGCCCGCGAGCAGTAGCGCATTGATACCGAGCGTACCCTCAGCAACGGCAGGGATTTCAGCGGCGGACAAGGGTAACAGGCGGGTAATACCTGCGCGTCCGGCAAGTGATTGTGATACACCTGCCAGCAAGCCGAACTGTTGCGAACCCGTCAGAATGAAACGACCTGCCTGCCGATTGTCATCCACCATGCCCTGCAAGTGGGAAAACAGTGCAGGCCAGCGCTGCGCTTCATCAAACACCGCCCCTTCCGCAAAACGGGCAAGGAAACCACGCGGGTCTTCTTCCGCAAATTCACGTTCGATTGGGTCTTCCAGCGTCACGTAAGGTTTGTCTGCAAACAGGGCGCGAGCCAAGGTGGTTTTACCCGATTGGCGTGGCCCGGTAATGGTGATAATCGGGAAGGAAGCCGATAGGCGTTGTAGGGTGGGGGTGAGGTTGCGGTGCAGCATAATTTATACAAATCCGTTTTTTAATTGTTATATTGTATGGATTTTCCATCAAGGATGGCAAGGTGAAATCCAGTTAGATGCTGCGTTTTACCGCTTCCCCGCAGAAGAGATTGAAGTGCTGTTGATAGTGTTTCTATTAAAGATCGACCGTTTCATGCTTGTAATAAAGGTTGATGAGGGTGTCGTGTTTAATCCGAAACTGACTACGCCGCTTGGTGACGGGCTTTGGGGATGAAGCTTTTTCCATCTTGATCGCGGGATCATAGGAAATGGTTCCGTTTGCTATCGCTTTCAGGAACAGCAAGAAGTCGGTTTCTTCGCACAGCAGCACTTGGCAACCAAATGCATATTCGGGTGGTGGAGTCCGAAATAGCGACGGAATATAGGCGGCTTGCGCGTGTTTGCGGTTCCAATGATCCAGCATACCGTTAAAGCTCCACGATGCAGCTATTTCTCCTGCTTGAGTTTCAAGGCAAATACAGCCTGCCATATCGGTGATTTTCCCCAATTGCTGATCGTAGCCATCTAAGATCAAACGTAAGCCTGTATCGACGTGGTAGGTGCGACCGATTGTATAAATGCCACCAAAATTGATGCGGTCAACCTTGCCACTTTTGTCGGGATAGCCGAAGCGACGCAAGAAATCAGGTACGCCGTTATCACAATAAACACCCCCGGTCGGTTCTGGAGTCATCAGTGTGACGGGACTTTTCGGCTTAAAAGAACGGAAATCGTTGACACCGTATTGTTTGATTTCCCATCCAAGGTAGTCCGGTTCTGAGTAGCCATTGGGAGAAATGCCTAGTTCTGCTTCCAACGTCAGCGATTCAGAGCATCCTAAAAATCTCGCACCCAGCCCTGTGGTTCATTT
>CAYNNA010000099.1:0-10382 GCA_964398375.1 uncultured Thiothrix sp. | reverse complement strand
GCCGATAGGTCAAAGCTAACCGCTGCAATACGCCGGGTTTTTAGAGGTTCCCTATAATCTCCCGTTTAAATTCGTATGCAAACCTTCAGACTTAGGGCAACGTTATGCAGTATCTGACCATTCCTGTCACGGCTTTTCAGCAAAATTGCAGCATTATTTGGTGTGAAACCACCCTAGAGTGTGCCTTTATCGACCCCGGTGGTGATACCGATAAATTGATCGCTGCCGTCAACAAACACGGTTTGCAACCCATCGGTGTATTTCTGACTCATGCCCATCTGGATCACGTCGGCGGTACGTTAGCATTAGCCCAACATTACCAGATTCCGATTTCCGGTCCACATGAGGCAGATAAATATTGGCTGGACGCGCTACCCGTGCAGGCGAAACAATTTGGCTTACCCCATTGCGAGGCATTTGTACCGGATGTTTGGCTACACGCAGGCGATAGCTTAACGTTAGGGCAGCAAACGTTAGAAATCATCCACACGCCCGGTCACACCCCCGGACATGTCGTCTTATTCCACCGCGAGCAGGGCATCGCGTTTGTGGGTGATGCATTATTCAACGGTTCAATCGGGCGCAGCGATTTTCCGGGCGGGAACCATCAACAACTGATTCGGTCTATAAAGACTCAGTTGTGGTCACTGGGTGATGATGTTATCGTCATTCCGGGGCATGGACCGAACACAACCATCGGTCACGAACGCCTCTACAACCCCTTTATCCCATAATGCGAGGACGATAAAGTGCGTAACCTACTTGCCATCGTTGGCGTAACCCTGCTGAGCGCGTGTGGCGGCGGCGGTTCATCCAGTACGCCGGTTAATACTCCCCCGACTGCCATTGTTCCCATTTCCCCCGCTCCTGAACCAAGCTCAATGAGTGGAATGCTGGAAACCCATAACCAAGTACGGGCAGCCGTCGCCGTGATGCCGCTTACTTGGTCGAGCCAAATGACCAGTTACGCGCAGGAATGGGCAACCTACCTAGCCAATAACAACAATTGTGAGATGCGACACCGCTCGGTTGCAGGCATTAACCCCTTAAATGTCGGCGAAAACCTTTACTGGGCAAGTGCCGTTAAATGGAGCGACGGACGCACCGACATACAAGCAATCACCCCCACTCAAGTTGCCACTGCTTGGGCAGATGAAAAAGTCGATTACAATTACGCCAGCAATAGTTGTGCGCCGGGCAAAGCCTGCGGACATTACACCCAGATGGTGTGGAACACCACCACCGAAGTTGGGTGTGCGATGGCGCTTTGCCCCGACAAGGGTCAGATTTGGGTGTGCAATTACAATCCACCCGGTAACTACATCGGGGTAAAACCGTATTAGAGCCACGCGCCATTTACCGCTACAATAGGCGTTTTCAAGCATCAAGGGACGAACACCATGTCGCAAGTGGATATTGCCGCCGTCAAAACGTACCTGCTGGCATTGCAGGATGATATTTGTGCGCAGTTAGCAGCCGAAGATGGCGGCGTTACGTTTGCGGAGGATGCGTGGGAACGTCCCGGTGGTGGTGGTGGGCGTACTCGCGTGATTAGCAATGGCGCGGTATTTGAACAGGGTGGCGTGAATTTTTCGCACGTATTTGGCGATAAATTGCCACCTTCGGCGACAGCACAACGCCCGGAATTGGCAGGGCGCAGTTTTCAGGCATTGGGCGTTTCGTTAGTGATCCACCCCAATAACCCGTTAGTCCCAACCTCACATGCTAACGTGCGTTTTTTCATCGCGGAAAAAGAGGGTGAAGACCCCGTGTGGTGGTTTGGCGGCGGTTTCGATCTCACCCCGTATTATGGGTTTGAGGACGATTGCATCAGTTGGCATCGTGCCGCCAAGGTGGCGTGTGACCCGTTTGGTGAGGATGTCTATGCGCGTTACAAGCAATGGTGTGACGATTATTTTTTCCTCAAACACCGCAATGAACCACGCGGTATCGGCGGCTTGTTTTTCGACGATCTAAATGCGTGGGGCTTTGAGAAAACGTTCGCCTTTATGCGCAGTGTGGGTGATGCTTACATCAATGCCTACCGCCCGATTGTCAGCAAGCGTAAAGGTTTGTTGTTCACCGAGACCCAGCGTGACTTCCAGCTTTACCGCCGAGGACGCTATGTCGAATTCAACCTCGTGTACGACCGAGGCACACTGTTCGGCTTGCAATCGGGTGGACGCACGGAATCTATCTTGATGTCATTGCCGCCTTTGGTGAAATGGCGTTACGCTTGGCAACCCGAACCGGGCAGCGAAGAGGCGCGTTTATACACCGATTTCCTGCGCCACCGCGATTGGTTGGCGGAAGCGTAAGCGACACCTCACCAGATTTTTTCACCCGGCACTGGCTTGTGACCCGATAGTTTGTAGAATTTCCAAGCCAGATAGCCCAAAAAGCCAAAAATGAAAACGATGGTGGCAACAGACATAAAAACAATGCCGGTGGAACTAGAAAAGAAACTTGACATGATGCTCACTCCCTTACGGTAAATTGATGGGGTTATCGTAAGGGCAGAACACCAAGGCGACGTTGTGGAAAATCAAATTGAACCAGGTGAGTAAAGCACTTTCTTGCTACAGGTCAAGTTTTTGTAAGTTTGCGCTATTGGGCTGCCAATGCTCGCTCGACGTTGATCAAGCCATGACCGTAATCCCGATCAAGACCCGGTTGCCCTAAATCAGTGGCGGTGTGCTTCAGCGATTCTGGGTTGAAGTTTGGATTGAGTGATTTCAATAAAGCAATAGCACCGGTTACATGCGCGGTTGCCAGCGACGTACCGCTTGACACCTGAAAGGAACTACGCGGAGCCGTTGTCAAAATCCCCACACCAGGTGCGGAAAGGTCAATATAATCACCAC
This sequence comes from uncultured Thiothrix sp., assembly GCA_964398375.1. Classification (GTDB taxonomy): domain Bacteria; phylum Pseudomonadota; class Gammaproteobacteria; order Thiotrichales; family Thiotrichaceae; genus Thiothrix. The sequence continues at coordinate 7,518 of CAYNNA010000099.1, read as the reverse complement.
GATTGGCACGGCTAAACACCCGTTCATTTTTATCAACCGCTGTCACGGCGATAACGCCCGGTAGTGCTGCGGGGTAAGCAGGCGGCGCTCCAGGTCCACCATTGCCCGCCGAAGCGACCACCACAATGCCTTTCTGAATGGCAGCATCGACCAATTTGTCGACTATTGGGTCGGCATTGCCCGCAAAACTGAGATTGAGAACCTGCACACCTTCACGCATTGCCCGTTCCAAAGCTTGCGCTACCAGACTGGAATTACTGCGGCGCTCATCTGGGTTCGCCTCATTCGTGCTGAACGCGCTGATCGCAATCAATTTGGTATCGGGCGCAATGCCAATGCGGGCATTCTGACTGATAATAACCCCAGCCACTTCCGTGCCGTGCAAGCGGTTGCGCTCATCTCCTTGTGGAATCAAGTTAATCCGATCAATCGTGGAACGGAAGGAATCATGGTTAATGTCAATCGGAGTGTCGATCATACCCACGACCACACCACGCCCGGTGCTGCGTTGACGCATCGCATCTGCCCCGGTCAGCCCTAATGGATACTCACCCATTGGCGTACCGCTAATACTGGCGGAGATATAGAAATTGCTGGTCGACGCATCGACATCGGTTTCATTGGATTTAATCGACTTGACCAGATCATAAGGGTCTTGCCCATTCGTCGCAGCGGTAATCATGGTCGTGCCAATAGAATCGAGGTTATCACTACGTTTCGCCCGCAATTTATATTTTTTCAGCACCGCATCCGCCACTTCGCTAGGTTTTTGCTGATCATAAGCGATTAACATTTCATCTTTTTCGTAATCTATCCGCCGAAATACCGGGGTTTCCACACAAATACTGCTACTGATATGGCAGGCGGGGGAATCGCTGGCTCGACCAATCACTTTATATTCTACGGGGCTGCAAGCGCTGAGGAGTCCGATGACGGTAATGAAAGCAAGGAGGTGTAATACGGCTGGCATGACACTCAGTATTCTCGTCCGATAAAAGCAATCACCGCATTATCATGCTGCATTTGCTGTAAAATAGTGCTCGCTTGTGGGTCAGAGGGGAGCACATCTTTCATTTCAATTTTGAAATAACCGGTATCGTTTGGACCATCAAGAATGCGGGCATTCCAATGCAGCAGGAATTCACGCACTTGTTGCATCCGCGCATCCCCATTGAAATCTACCAGCAATACCATCCCCTTAACCACAGGAACAGCGCTGGGATCACCTGCCACCGAAGCACTGACATAGATACCTTCCGACTGGAGAGTACTAGAGTGCGCAAACCACCCCAAAAAGCCCGCTTGAATCAGTAACAATACGGCAAATACCGCATTCACTGGCGTTAAACCTTCCCATGTCGGTAACAGATTTCGCAGCCATTGTTTTGCTTCACCCAACCAATGACGCTTTGGCGATGCCGGTAATGCGGAAGAATCCGTTTGTTCTTCGCGCTCAATGCGTTTTAGTAGTTTTTCTAAACGCTGTTGGGTGCTATCCACCGCAGACAGCTCCAACAGGGAATTATTGGCGCGGATCATATCCACCAGCTTGAGTTCACGACGGTATTCATCCGCCAACTCAGGGTGAATTTCCAGCATCCGTTCTACCAAGTTGCGCTCGGATTGGTTTAATTTGCCCGTGATATACCAAGGCAACAACAACCGTGCTTCTTCAACCGGATCGCCAAGTGGGTATAGGCTCATATCACAATAGTCTCAAATGCCATTTAAAAGTCAAAATCCACGATACCGGCTTTTTCCAGTAACTGTGCTAAACGCTTACGCGCGTAAAACATACGGGTTTTGACGGTATTTTCCGCAATATCCAAAACAGTTGCCATTTCCTTAACAGATTTATCCTCAAAATAGGTTAGTCTGATCACCTCACGGTGTTCTTCCGTTAGCTGATCCATCAGACGTAACAACTGTTGTTTCATGTCATCCAATGCCAATTCCTCGTAAGGGCAGGCGGCTGGGTCAATCATGGCATCCAGTATCGACTCATCTTCCAAAGTCACTTCCGAGGTTTTACGTAACCACGACACCACTTTGTTGCGGGCAATGGAATATATCCAAGTCGACACCTTCGACCTGCCTGCAAAATTTTCCGCTGACCGCCAAACATCAAACATAGCCTCATCAACCAAATCAGCAGCCTGAGCTATATCATCACGCAATACGCGTGAAAAATATTTAACCAGTTTGGGCTGGTATCTCAGGTATAACTGACTGAATGCTTGCTGATCCCCCCTACTGGTGCGTTCCATCAGGGTTTCGTCACTGAGCTTACTTACCAGTTCAGTTTGTTGCTTGCTGCCTTTTGAGTGGCCTTCCATCTCTGTGTCGCTCTCATTTCGGGTTTGGTTCTAATAAATCTGGCAAGAAAGCCAAAAAAAACAATAAATGATCTTTTTTTAACTTTTGTTGAACCACTAGCACAGTAGTAGCGACCTAACAGTAACACTACACACTCAACTAGTAATATTCAAAAGTTATAATACTCCCTCGCAAGTCTGGCGGGTCTTCGGATCCGCCTTTTTTTATTTACAAGCCATCCATCAGCATATCATAATCCACTGATACAAAAATTTTTCTTTCTAACCTTGGAAGCTGGGTATGTATCAAATTGGCACCACACTGACACAATTTATCCTCGAAGAACAACGTAAACATGCAGGCGCAACCGGCGAATTTAGTTGCGTACTGAATGACATCGCACTCGCTTGCAAAAAAATCGCCGCCCTAACCAGTAAAGGCGACCTCATCGGCGTATTGGGTTCTGCTGGCTCTGAAAACGTTCAGGGCGAAGAGCAGAAAAAAATGGACATTATCACTAATGACGTGATGATCGAAGCCCTTTCGCGTGGTCATGCTGCGGCATTAGCCTCCGAAGAAATGGATGAGGTCTATAACCTGCCCAGCAATGTCCCGCGTGGTCACTATCTGGTGACATTCGACCCACTGGATGGCTCCTCTAATATGGACGTGAATGTATCGGTTGGGACGATTTTCTCCATTATCAAAGCGCCTGAAGGTGTGGAAAACCCGACCGCTGCCGATTTCATGCAACCGGGTACAAAACAAGTCGCGGCGGGTTACTGCCTGTATGGCCCTTCTGCCATTATGGTCTTGACCACCGGCAAAGGCGTGAATATGTTCACGTTGGATAAAGATTGCGGCGAATTCTTGCTGACCCGCGAAGACGTGAAAATCCCTGCTGATACCAAGGAATTTGCGATCAATGTTTCCAACCAACGCTATTGGGAACCACCGATGCAGCGTTACATTAGCGAATGTTTGCTGGGGGTCGAAGGGCCGCGTGGCAAAGACTTCAACATGCGTTGGGTCGCGTCAATGGTGGCTGAGATTCACCGTATCCTGACTCGTGGCGGTATTTTCATCTATCCAATGGATAGCAAAATGAAAGCAGCGGGCAAAACCGGCAAACTTCGTCTGTTATACGAAGCCAACCCTATGGGCTTTATCGTGGAACAAGCGGGCGGCATGGCAACCACGGCTTATGCACGCATTATGGAGCTTCAGCCGACTGACTTGCACCAGCGTGTACCCGTGGTAATGGGTTCACGCAATGAGGTGGAATTGGTGACAGGGTATCATAACGCTTAACAACCAAAGAACCTCACCCCCAACCCCTCTCCTTGGCAGGAGAGAGGTGTAAGAGATCTGTGGTCTTTCTCCTCCCCCTCGCCTGTCAAGGAGAGGGGGCTAGGGGGTGAGGTTCTTTATTTCTTCTCCGCATACGACACAGTATACGACTGCCCTTGTTTGAGCTTGTCGAAATTGCCGAACACGTCCTTTAGGTTGCGTTTCATGTATTCGCGCAAGCCGTTGATCGTCACGATATACACACGCCCGCCCGGCTTGAGGTGGTGCTTCATGTCGTGCAGCAAGATGCTCATCATTTCCTTGCCCACTTTCGCCGGAATATTGGAGGCAATCACGTCAAACCGCGCATCCTTGTCAATGTGCTGAAAACCGTTACTGAGCATGGCTCGTGCATTCGTTACTTGATTCAGGGCAGCATTGCGATTGGCGTATTCGACTGCCATGAAATCCTTATCCACCATCAGGGTTTGACCTTGCGGGGCGAGTTTTGCCATCACTAAACCGACCGGACCGTAGCCGCAGCCGAGATCAAAGCAATCATCAGTCGGGTTGATTTTCAGGTATTTCAGCAACAAATCCGTGCCGTCATCAATTTCACGCGGGGAAAAAATCCCCCACGTCGATAGGAAGGTGAACGGCTGCCCACACAATTCCGTTTCAAAACGAATATCGTCCCGCAGGCTTTGGGTGTAAGGAATATCTGCCATTAGAGGATCGCCGGTGCAAGGTGTTTTGCATACAGGAAGGTGTACGCAAACGCCCCCAAACCTGCCAACCACAGCACAATCGCACTAGGCTTACTCAAGCCAGGCTTCAGGGCAATGACACCCAACACCACGTACACAATCAAGCCAACCGCTTTAATGATGACAAAATTATCTACACCGTGCGTCGTGCTGACGAATGCCATCCACAAGCCGGTTCCCAATAAAATCAGCATCGTCAATGAGGCACTGGCTAACGCTGCTTTGCCGCTGACTGCCGGGTTGTTGGTTAACATCCATAGCCCCCGGATCAGGTAAATAACCATGGAAAGCAAGGCGATAATCGCGTGTACTTTGAAGATTAAGGTGTTCATGTCCATGTGGTGTGTCCTTATTGCAATTGTTGGAAAATGTGTCCCGCCTCTGCGAGTGCGTCGTCAAGTTGTGGCGCTAAGGTACAGTAGTGACCCATCTTGCGACCGGGGCGAGCTTCGTGTTTGCCGTACAAGTGTAGTTTGGTATTCGCACTTTGCAGCAATGCCAACCAGTTCGGTTGCGCACCGTGCCACAAATCGCCGAGCATATTGACCATGACTACTGGGGAAAGCAGATCAGTTGAACCGAAGGGCAATTCGCAGACCATGCGTACTTGCTGTTCAAATTGTGAGGTGATGCACGCATCCAGTGTGTAATGCCCGCTATTGTGGGTGCGTGGTGCCATTTCATTGACCAGCAATTCGCCTTGACGGGTAACAAAGAATTCCACTGCCATGACGCCAACAAAATCGAGTTTTTGCGCCATGCGCGTGGCGGCGGCTTGCGCGGCGGCGACGAGTGCGGCATCAATTCGGGCGGGTACAATGCTTTGGTGCAAAATGCCGTTGCGGTGTTCGTTTTCGGCAACGGGGAAACAGCGCACTTCGCCGCTGACACTGCGGGCGAGAATCACCGAAATCTCGCGTTCCAATGCCACCCGCTGTTCCAGCACACACGCGACACTGTGCAATTGGGCAAAAGCGGCTTGCGCTTCGGCAACCGAATGTACCGTGACTTGCCCCTTGCCGTCGTAACCCATGCGGGCGGTTTTAAGGATAGCGGGAAATTGGATGCTGTTAGCAGCAGCGGCAATATCGGCAGCGGTGTGAATCGCCACAAACAGCACAGGTTGCAAGCCACACGCCCGCACAAATTCTTTTTCCACAATCCGATCTTGCGCCATGTTCACGGCATGGGCGGAGGGGCGTACCGGGCAAAACTGCGCGAGGAATTCCAGCGTTTGCGCGGGAATATTCTCAAACTCGGTGGTGATCACATCGCAACGCTTGCCAAACGCCGCGAGGGCGGCTTCATCATCGTATTCAGCAATGATGTGATCGTCAGACAGTTGTGCGGCGGGGCTATGAAAATCCGGTTCGAGGATAAGCACACGATAGCCGAGGGTGCGAGCGGCGACGGTGAACATGCGTCCGAGTTGCCCGCCGCCGAGCATTCCGATGGTTGATCCGGGGAGTAAAGTCATACAGCAGTTATCATCACGATTCAGGGGGTAAAGGCATGTTCATCGCATGTTGGCGTTGTTCTTCACGAAATTGCGCCAACTTTTCCGCCAAAACGGGGTCATGATTCGCCAACATTGCCACCGCAAACAGGGCGGCATTCGCTGCACCCGCTTCGCCAATGGCAAACGTTGCGACGGGGACACCTTTGGGCATCTGCACAATCGAATACAGCGAATCAATGCCGTTCAAGGCACGGCTGGTGACGGGTACGCCTAAAATCGGCACAGTGGTTTTTGCCGCTAACATGCCGGGCAAATGCGCAGCACCGCCTGCACCCGCGATAATGCATTGCAAACCGCGGGCGCGGGCAGTTTCGGCGTATTCAAACAATAAATCGGGTGTACGATGGGCAGAAACGACGCGGTATTCGTGTGCAATACCGAATTTTTCCAGTTGTTCAACGGCTTTGGACATCACGCTCCAATCGCTGTTGCTACCCATGACAACCCCTACCACTACCGCCGAATTGGGTTGAGTCATGATGCTCCCCTTATTTCTCTGCAAAATCTGATATTATAACGTGATGTACCTTTTACGCACTAACTAACCGCAAGCGAATGAATACAAACAGTCACCCAAACAGCGTTCTTGAGACGCACATCACCTCCCTGCCGTTGATTGCACGGGGCAAAGTCCGCGATATTTACGCCGTCGATGACCAGCACATGCTGATTGTCACCACGGATCGCTTGTCCGCATTCGATGTGATTTTGCCGACCCCAATTCCACAGAAGGGCGTTATCCTCACCCAAGTGGCGAATTTCTGGTTTGGCTTGCTGCATGACGTGATCCCGAATCACTTAAGCGACAAAACGCTGGATGATTTGCCGCTGACGGCGGATGAAAAAGCGCAATTGCAAGGGCGCAGCATCATTGTGAAACGTCTCAAGCCCTTGCCGGTAGAAGCGATTGTGCGCGGCTATTTGATCGGTTCGGGCTGGAAAGATTACCAGCAAACCGGCGCAGTGTGCGGTATCGAATTGCCAGCAGGTTTGCAAATGGCTGACCGTTTGCCCGAACCCATTTTCACGCCATCCAGCAAAGCGGATGTGGGCGATCACGACATCAATATCAGTTTTGCCGAGATGCAGGCGCGGATTGGGGAAGAGCTTGCCGAGCAAGTGCGCAGCGTGAGTTTGGAGCTGTATCGCCAAGCGGCAGAATACGCCCTCAAACGCGGCATTATTATTGCGGACACCAAGTTTGAATTCGGGCTGGATGCAGAGGGCAAGCTGGTGTTGATCGACGAAATCCTCACGCCGGATTCTTCGCGCTTTTGGCCTGCTGATCAGTACCAACCCGGCATGAGTCCGCCATCGTTTGACAAGCAATTCGTGCGGGATTATCTGGAAACGCTGGATTGGGGCAAGGTAGCGCCGGGGCCGGAATTACCTGCGGAAATCATGGAAAAAACCGCTGCCAAGTACCGGGAAGTGGCTGAGTTGCTTACCAAAAACAGATAAATACAAGGGTGAAGGGGGTGCGCTCAACGCACCTTCACTACTCTCATCCGCGCCTCATCACTAACCAATAGCCAAACACTCGGCTTTTCATCCATCTTCATCGCGTCACGGTTGCAGCGATTCAGAGCCTAGCCCTTTGATTCACGGATCAATGAGTTAAAGGCA
>CAYNNA010000098.1:0-10397 GCA_964398375.1 uncultured Thiothrix sp. | reverse complement strand
ATTCCCCCATTCTCTGTTAGCAGAAAAGAGGGAAATTATTTCGGAACAGTTCCAATAGCGCCAAATGTCTTTCAAATCTTCCAGCGCTAACGGTGACAAGGAATATTGAGGCATTACTTGCTCCCCAACTCTGCACGCATGTCGCGCTTAAACGCTTCGCGGTCAAAGGGTTGGGGTTGCCCACTGTTTTCGCCCGCTATCAGTGCTTCCCGCAAGCGTTGTACCCGCAATTCTTGTTCTTCCAACAAGCGCAAACCAGCACGGACAACTTCACTAACGGAATGATAATTCCCAGTACTCACCAAACGATCAACGAACGTTTCAAAGTGACTACTGAGGGAGATAGAGGTATTTCGAGACATAACACAATCCTCAAGGCTGTTGACAGCCTTGATTATACCAAAAATTGGTATTTTGTCTGTGCGATTTCTACACCGTTTTAAGTTGCCTGCCGCCAATAAAACCGATCCGGCATCCACTGCCCACGCCCGATCTTCCGCCCCGCCTGCAAGCTACCCCACGTATACGCCTGCGCCGCTGCCACCGCTTTGCTCATATCCATGCCCTTCGCCAGATTCGCCGCACAAGCCGAAGCCAGCGTACAACCGGAACCGTGGTAAGTTTCCGGCAGCCGCTCCCACAACCACGTGCGCAAGCGCTTACCATCGCCATACAGTGCATTTTCCACGCGCTCGGTGTCGGCATGAGTCCCAGTCAGCAACACGTATTCGCAACCCTGATCCAGCAGTGCAATCGCCTGTTCATCCAACGTTGCGCCCCTTACCGCCAGTTGTGCTGCCTCAGGCACATTCGGCGTCAGCAAGGTCGTGAGGGGCAATAAATATTCGCGAATTGCCCCTAATAATTGTTCACTGGCAAAGTCTTTGCCGCCGCCCGCCGCCAACACCGGGTCAAGAACCACCGGCACATCCGGCGCTTGCAACAGAATACGATGCACCGCGTGTACCGCTTCCACACTGCCCAACAAACCAATCTTGAAGGCCGCAATCGGCATATCCGCCAACAACGCTTCCGCCTGCTGCTCAATCAAATAATCCGCCAGTGGCTCAATGCGCTGCACATTGCAGGTATCTTGCACCGTCAAACAGGTAATGACACTCACCGCATGACAGCCTTGACTGGCAATCGCCTCGCTGTCTGCTTGAATGCCTGCCCCGCCCGTGGGGTCATGCCCTGCCAAGGTCATGACCACTGGCACTGCTGATACGGTCGTATTCTCTGTTAGCAACAGGTATCTCCTAAGCGTTTACTCACCATGACAACACCATCGTCCATCCCATCCTGATGACGGGTGAACCCCAAACGCTGCATCAATTTCAGCATCCCGTGATTATGCGGCAATACCTCGCCCTCAATGGTACGCAAGCCTTTCGCCCGCGCTGCCTCGATCAAGGTTTGCATCATTAAGCCACCCAAGCCCCGGTTTTGCCACTCATCGGCAATCACCAACGCAAATTCGCAGCTCATTTTATCGGGGTTAATCGCGTAACGCGCCACCCCCATTTCCACTTCCTGCCCGTCTTGGCGGGTCAGTGCCAGAAACGCCATTTCACGGTCATAATCAATTTGCGTAAGCCGCACCAGCATGTCGGGCGTGAGTTCGCGCAATGCCTGCATGAAGCGCATGTAGCGCGACTCTTTCGACAGGTTGCGCACGAATTCCTGCTCCATTTCCGCGTCTTCGGGGCGAATGGGGCGAATCACAATATCCGTGCCATCCGGCAACTGCTGGCGTTTCACCAAATCATTCGGGTAAGGGTGAATTGCCATGTGATCGTAACGCCGCGCCGTGGTCGGCGGGTAGTTGATGATGAAACGCGCATCCACTGCCACCACACCGTTAGCATCCGCCATCAGCGGGTTGATGTCCATTTCCACTATTTCTGGCAGCTCACACACCATTTCTGAGACGCGCTGCATCACTTTCCACAAGGAATCAAAATGGATTGACGGCATATTGCGGAATTTCCCCAGCAACCGTGCCACACGGGTACGGCACACGGTTTTCTTGATCATGTAATCGTTCAAAGGCGGCAATGCCACCGCACGGTCACGGTGAATTTCCACCGACGTGCCACCCATGCCGAAACTGATCACCGGACCAAATACCGGGTCACGCACCACGCCGATCATGAGTTCACGCGAGGAGTTGCTGTGGTACATGCGCTCCACGGTCACACCATCAATCCGCGCTTCTGGCAAATTACGGCGGGTGGTTTCCAACAGCTCTTGGTAAACGCTGCGCACCGCGTGAGCGCTGGCAACGTTGAGACGCACCCCGTCCACATCCGACTTGTGGTGAATGTCAGGGGAACTGATTTTCAGCACCACCGGATACCCCAGTGATTCTGCCGCCACCAACGCTTCCGCTGGGCTACGCACCAAAATCGTCGGCAACGCTGGAATGCGAAACGCCGATAAAATCGCCCGCGATTCGGTGGTAGACAGTGCTCGCCGCCCTTCTGCCAGCACGCTTTCGATGATTAACCGCGCCCCGTCCACGTCTGGCTCGGTTTTTTGTTCTTGCACTGATGGCGGGACTTGCATCAGCAATTTCTGATTGCTGCGGTATTGGGTGAGGTAGGCAAACGCCTCCACTGCTGCTTCGGGGGTACGAAAATGCGGCACACCGGCTTCGGTCAAGCGCTGACGCCCAGCCGCGACTTGTTGTTCACCCATCCAACAGGTGAGAATCGGCTTGCATGGCTTGCCTTTTTTGCGGGTGTCACACGTGCTGATTACCGTGGCAGCAACGCCTGCGGGGTCGGTCATCGCTTGCGGGGTCAACATCACCAGAATGCCATCGAGATTATCATCCTGCATACAAATTTTCAGGGCAGCGGCGTAACGTTCTGGGTCAGCATCACCGAGAATATCCACTGGATTGCCGTGTGACCAGGTGAACGGCAATACCTTGTTCAATTCTGCCAACGTAGTGGGCGAAACCTCTGCCATGCGCAAGCCCATTTCCACCGCCCGATCCGTTGCCATCACACCGGGGCCGCCGCCATTGGTGATAATCAACAAGCGGTCTTGCTGCACGCGAATGCCAGATGAAAGGATTTGTGCCGCTGAAAACAGTTGCGCAATGGTATTAGCGCGTACCACCCCGGCACGTTCCAGCGCCGCATCAAAGGCATCATCACCGCCCACAATTGCGCCCGTGTGCGACATGACTGCGCGTGAACCTTCTTCATAGCGCCCCGCTTTCAACACAATCACCGGCTTCATGCGCGAAGCAGTGCGCAAACCACTCATGAACCCACGTGCATCGTGAATCCCTTCCACATACAACAAAATGCTATCGGTTTTGGGGTCAAGCGCCAGGTAATCCAGCGTATCGCCGAAATCCACATCCGCCGTATCGCCCAAGGTAATCACGGTCGAAAAACCAATACCTTGCGTCGCTGCCCAATCCAAAATCGCAGTACACATCGCGCCGGATTGTGACACCAACGCCAGATTACCGGCTTGCGCCTGATTACGGCTAAAGGTGGCATTCAAACCGACAGAGGGGCGCATAATGCCCAAACAATTCGGACCAATGATGTGCATCGCGTATTGGCGGGCAATATCGGTAATGTCTTTTTGCAAACGCTTCCCACGACTGCCTGCCTCGGCAAACCCTGCGGACACCACCACCACGCCTTTCACCCCGTGTTCACCGCATTGGCGAATAATGCCAGGGACAGTCGCAGCAGGGGTCGCCACTACCGCCAAGTCAACCGGCTTGTTTAACGCCACCAAATTCGGATAAGCTGCTTGACCTTGAATCTCAGAATGCTTGGGGTTGATCGGGTATAGCGCCCCCTTGAACCCGGCTGACAATAAGTTTTGGAACACCACGGTGCCCACGGCTTTTTCCCGCTCACTCGCACCGAATACCGCGACGCTTTGCGGGGCAAATAGTTGATTTAAGTAATGGTGGCTCATAGCCAAAACCTCTATGATGAACAGGTGCAAAAGCGCAAAACCCAGCCTTTTGCTGCATTGCAACATATCTTACTCTGATTTGTGTGAAAAGAACATGACCGTCGCTGTAATTACCCATTCCCACTGCCATTTGCACGATAATGGCTCACCTCACCATCCCGAATGCGCGGAGCGTCTGGATGCCATTAACAACCGCATGATTATGTCGGGGGTGGACTGGATTTCACGCCATTACGATTCGCATTGTGCCGAGCGCGAGCACTTACTGCGGGTACATGATGCGGAATACCTAGAACGGGTGTTTGCCACCGCCCCCAGCGAAGGTCACGCCATGTTGGATGGCGATACCGGCATGAACAAGCATTCGCTGGATGCTGCTTTGCACGCCGCTGGTGCAGCCGTGATGGCGGTCGATTTGGCAATGGCTGGCTCGCACAAACACACGTTTTGCGCGATTCGCCCACCGGGTCATCATGCTGGGCGTAACCGTGCGGCGGGCTTTTGCATTTTTAATAACGTGGCGGTTGGTGCTGCTCATGCCATTGACGTGTATGGGATTGAACGGGTTGCGATTATTGATTTCGACGTACACCACGGTGACGGCACAGAGGAAATTTTCAGCGGCAATGACAAGGTAATGTTTTTTTCATCCTTCCAGCATCCCTTCTACCCGTTTAGCGGCGCGGATACCGATGTTCCCAATATTCGCAACCTGCCGTTGCCTGCGGGAACCGGCGGTGCGGCATGGCGCGAAGCGGTGGAAGCTAGTTGGCTGCCAGCCATGCGCGAATTTAAGCCGGAACTGGTGATGATTTCCGCTGGGTTTGATTCGCATCTGGAAGACGATATGGGCGGCTTCAATTTGGTGGAACGCGATTACATTTGGATCACCAAAGAGCTATGCCAGATTGCCAAGGAATTTGCAGACGGGCGCGTGGTATCGTGTTTGGAAGGAGGCTATGAGCTGTCACCACTGGGGCGGGCGGTGACAGCGCATATCAAAGAATTGGCGGAGTTTCACTAAGCCAAACACAGAAGAATATTTGAATATACCGAATCATTGATATTCATCATGCTTTCGTTAACTCATAATTTTATTTGATTTGCAAATCAATAAAAGCGCGTATCCCTATCAGGGTACACGCTAGAATCAGGCGCATAAAATATAGTATGCTGCTTGCCACTTTGGGAGTGCACCACCGTCCAATCCGTACACCTTGGGCTAAACAACGGTGCATCTCATAGGATTCCAAAATGTCTTTGACGGAGGAGCCTCAATGACGGATGTCGTTGCAACCAACCAGACCATTATCGTCGTCGGCGGCGGTATCAGTGGCATGACCACTGCACTCGAAGCAGCCGAAACGGGTAAGCAGGTCATTTTGCTAGAAAAACGCCCTTACTTAGGGGGACGTGTTTCCCAGCTTTACAAATACTTCCCTAAAATGTGTCACCCGACCTGCGGTCAAGAAATCAATCAACGCCGCATTAAGATGAACAAAAATCTCACGGTGATTACGCAGGCGGAAGTGTCCAACATCAGCGGGGACAAAGGTGATTACACGGTTTCCGTGACCATTACCCCGCGTTACGTCAACAGCAACTGCACCGCATGTGGCGAATGTGCCAAGGTCGCCACGACTGAATTTGACGACGAATTCAACTACAACCTCGGCAAGCGCAAGAGCGTGTACCTGCCCAACGCGATGGCATTCCCGCAGCAATACGTGATTGACCAGCGCATCATTGGCACTGCCGAAGCCGAAGCTGCCAAAGCAGCCTGCAAATACGGCGCGATTGAGCTGGACCAGCAAGTCGAAACCCTCGACCTGAAAGCCGGTGCGGTCGTGTTTGCAACGGGTTGGAAACCTTACGACGCGAACAAGATTCAGCCTTATGGCTACGACCGTTTCGCCAACGTCATTACCAACGTTGAATTTGAACGTTTGATGGATCCACACGGTCCCACCAACGGCAAATTGCTGCGCCCTTCCGACGGTAAGGAAGCGAAAAACATCGCTTTCATCCAGTGCGCGGGTTCGCGGGATAAAAACCATCTGGCACATTGCTCACGCATTTGCTGCATGGCTTCCCTCAAGCAAACCAACTACGTGCAAGAAAAGTTTGGTGACGACGGTAAATCCACGATTTACTACATCGACATGCGGGCGATTGACCGGTTTGACGATTTCTACCAAAACGTACAAGCCAACCCGAACGTCAGCTTCATCAAGTCCAAAGTTGCGAAAATCGACGAAGACAAAGCGACCGGCAACCCTGTGCTGCACGGTGTGAATACCGAAGGCTACCACCGTTATGCCAACCAGCACGATCTGGTGGTATTGGCAACGGGCATGGAACCCAGCGTGGATTTCAAAGGTTTCCCGATCAAGATTCTGGTCAACGATGAAGGCTTCATCGAACACGACGACAGCAACGGCGGCATTTTCGCGGCTGGGGTTGCCTCCGACGCGCTGGACGTAAACCGCGCCGTGCAACACGCCACTGCCGCTGCATTGCGTGCGGTGCAAGTCGTCAATCAGGTAGCAGGAGCATAAGATGAAAACTGGTGGTTATCTGTGTACGGGTTGCGGCATTGGCGACCGTCTTGACACTAAATCCCTCGAATCAGTAGCCGTGCGCGAAGGGCGCATTGCATTCTGCAAAACCCACGACTTCCTGTGCAGTCAGGCAGGCGTGGACATGATCAAAGCCGACATGGCGGCGGAAAGCGACGACAAAGTAACCAAAGCGGTCATTATGGCGTGTTCGCGCCGTGCCAAAACCGAAAGTTTCAACTTCGGTGCAGTGCCAACCGCGCGGGTGAATTTGCGTGAAGGTGTCATCTGGATTCGTCCCGAAGGCAGCGAACACGACGAAACCACGCAAGAAATGGCAGCCGACTACGTGCGCATGGGTTGCGCCGAAGTCAAGGCGATGCAACAAGCCGATGCCAGTGGTGAGCAAGGCAAAAACAACCACATTATGGTGGTTGGCGGCGGTATTACCGGCATGACAGCGGCACTGGAAGCTTCCAAAGCCGGTTACTACGCCAGCATTATCGAAAAGTCTGACCGTCTCGGCGGCGTGATGGGGCAACTCAAGCAACGCCAGCCGGAGCATTCGCCGTTCCAACACCCGCAAGACACGGGTGTGGCAGCACTGATTGCAGCAGTGGAAGCCGATGATAAAATCACCGTTTACCTGAATGCCAGTATCGTAAAAACCGCTGGTGCGCCGGGGCGTTTCGAGGTGGATATTGCTTCCACGGTCGGCACGGGTACACACGCAGAATTCGGCGCGATTGTGCAAGCGACAGGTTTCACGCCTTACGATGCGAATAACTTGCCTGAATTCAGCTACGGCAAATCGCCTAACGTGGTGACACAGCTTGAGCTGGAAGCACTGGCGAAAGCCGCAGGCGATGGCCCGATCAAACGCGCTGACGGCAAAGTGGTCGAAAACGTGGTATTCGTGCAATGCGCGGGGCAACGCAGTACCAAGGAAGGGCATTTGTCCTACTGTTCCGGTCACTGCTGCGCGACCAGCATCAAGCAGGCGATGTATTTCAAAGACAGCAACCCTGAGATTGAAACCACCGTCTTGTTTGATGACATCCGTACACCGGGTGCGGGTGGCGAAAACTTCTACCGCAGTGCGCAAGACAAGTTCGTGACCTTCCGTAAAGGTAAAGTGTCCACGGTTGATGTCAAAGGCAATGATTTACAAGTCAATTTCAAAGACTTGATCCTTGACGAAGACGCACACATGGGCGCGGATTTGGTGGTGCTGGCAACCGGCATGATCCCGAACTCCGGTACGAATATCGAAACCATGAACGACAAGGATGCGAGCGGCGCGGTTAAAGTTCCGGTTGAATCCATCCTCAACCTGCAATACCGTCAAGGCCCGGACGTACCGCAATTGGTGAACGGTTTCACTGATTCGCATTTCATCTGCTTCCCGTATGAAACCCGCCGCACGGGTATTTATACCGCAGGGCCAGTACGTCGCCCAATGGATGCAGCACAGGCGCAAACCGACGCAATGGGCGCGGTCATGAAAGCGATTCAGGCGATTGAAAACTCCGCCATCGGTCGCGCTGCCCACCCACGTTCCGGCGACTTGAGCTTCCCTACCTTCCGTAAAGAAGGTTGCACCCAGTGCAAACGCTGCACGGTGGAATGCCCGTTTGGTGCGATCAACGAAGACGAAAAAGGCTACCCGCAATACAACGAAGCACGTTGCCGCCGTTGCGGGACATGCATGGGCGCTTGCCCGGTACAGGTCATTTCCTTCAAGAACTACTCCATTGAAACCGTCGGGGCGCAATTGAAAGCCGTTGATGTGCCGGATGAGTTCCAGGAAAAGCCGCGTATTCTGGTACTGGCATGTGAAAACGATGCTTACCCCGCGCTCGACATGGCTGCCTTGAAACGTAACGAAATGAGCGCGTTTATCCGCGTGATTCCGGTGCGTTGCCTCGGCTCAACCAATACCATCTGGATCAAAGATGCACTGGGTAGCGGCTACGACGGTGTGGTGATGATGGGCTGCAAAAAAGGCGCAGATTATCAGTGCCATTTTGTCAAAGGCTCAGAAATGGCGCATGTGCGTATGGCGAAAATCGGCGACACGCTCTCCACCATGAACCTCGAATCCGATCGGGTTGCGGTGCATGAAGTCGCGATTACCGACATCGACCGTGCCCCCAAACTGCTCGATGACATGGTAGCCACCATTAACCGCGTCGGCTTAAGCCCGTTCAAGTTCTAAGGAGGATGCTGGTATGACAACTGCTGTCAATCAAGCGATGGTTGAAAAGTACAAAGGCAACTTCCTCAAAGAAGTGACGGATAACGTCGAGGAAGGTAGTTGGGTCAAAATGTGTATGCAATGTGGCGTGTGTTCTGGTTCGTGCCCATTGGGGCCGCATTGGGATCACCCGCCACAAGAACTGTTCATGATGATCCGCGCTAACAAGCGTGAGGAAGTACTATCGTCCACTTCCATGTGGATGTGTACCTCCTGCTACAACTGCGTGGCGCGTTGCCCACGCGGCTTGCCCATTACGCACATCATGCACGGCTTGGCACACTACAGTAAGCGCCTTGGTCTAAAACCCAAACACCAGCCCACCGAACAATTTGGGCAAATGTTCTGGGACAATCTCACCAAAAAAGGGCGGGTTAATGAGTTAAAACTCGGTCTGGGTTTATACTTCAAGGACGGTTTTGCTGAAGGCGTGAAAGTCTCCTTGAGCAAACAGAAGCTCGGCATGAACATGATGAAAGCCAAGCGTATGTCCCCCATGGAAATGCTCGGTGGACATGGCGTGAGCGATCTTGCCGGTTTCCACGCCATGCTGAAAAAAGCCGAAGAGCTGGAAGCAGCACGTGTCGGCGAAAATACCGACAAAAAATGAGGAGGATGAAACACGATGGCTAAACTCGAATATTCCTATTACCCCGGTTGTTCTTCACAAAAGGGGGCATCTTCCTCGAACTTAGAAAAGTCCGTGGAAACCCTGTGCGAAGAGCTGGACATTAAGCTGAACCCAATCCCGGATTGGAACTGCTGCGGCGCATCCATCGGCTATGCCGGTGGTGGTGAGTTACCGCGCTTAACACTTTCCGCGCGTAACATTGCGTTGTCTGAAAAACACCACCCCGATCAAGACATTGTTGCCACCTGTGCCGCCTGTTGGCTTAACACCCGTGAAGCACAAGAACGCATCAATCACAATCCCAAGCTAAAGGAAGAAACCAACATTGCGTTGCAAGCGGTTAAGCTGGAATACACTGGGCGCAAGAAAATTCGCCACATGGTGGAAGTGCTGATCGAAGACGTGGGCTACGATGCCCTCGCAGCCAAGGTCAAAAAACCGTTAGAAGGTTTGAAAATCGCCGGTTATGTCGGTTGTCAGACCAATCGTCCGTTTGGTATTGATGGCGAATCCTTCGAGAACCCGATGTATCTGGATAAAATGGTCGAAACCCTAGGCGGCGAAGCCATGACCAAATACGAGAAAAAAGTTGCCTGCTGTAGTGGTGCGCTAATGTTCTCCGAACCCGAAAAAGGTCAAGCCTTGGTCAAGGACATCATTGAATCCGCCTACGACAATGGCGCGAACATGATTGTTACCCCATGCCCACTGTGCCAAGCCAATGTCGAAATCTATCAAGACGAAATCAACGCACGTTACAAAACCAATTTTGAAATGCCGGTTATGTACTACAGCCAGTTGATGGACGTGGCGTTCGGGCGTAATGCCTTGGATGCTGCACTGAATGGCAATATCATTCAGTCCAAGAAATTGCGTGAAATTGCGGACAAATAAGCGATAACCAAGCGTTTATCGCGCGTTTAGGGAAAAAGGGGCATAATGCCTAATGCCAGTCAGTTAAGCTGATTGGCATTTTTGTTTTTAACGTTTGGGTACT
>CAYNNA010000097.1:0-11005 GCA_964398375.1 uncultured Thiothrix sp. | reverse complement strand
CCGTGAATCAAAGGGCTAGGCTCTGAATCGCTGTAGTTGTAAGGCAATGCCTTCAGGCGTGTTGACCGTATAGGTGGTGTCTAATCTCATGTAAGCCACGGTTTATCCCAGCACCTCCCCTTATCTGGGGAGGGCAGGAAAGGTTTCTTCTTATAATTATTGTGCAGCCGGAGCTGGAGTCGGAGCCGGATTAACAGTCGTCGGCATCCATCCTGATGTAACACCTGCTGGTGGGTTGTCAATAATCTTTTCACCCGGATTCAAGCCCGAAATAACCGCTACTTTGCCGCCACCATTTTGTTCTGCACCCAAGCGTACCATGCGCAGTTCCGAGGTGTTATTGTCTTTCACCACTAAAACACCCGGTAAGCTGCTGCCTTTCGTCAGGGCGGTGCGCGGAATAACGATCGTTTGGTTTTCCCCTTTTTTGTTTTCAGGCACATAAATTTCCGCATACATGCCCGGTGCCGTGGTGATTTCCATCGGAATATCAAATTTCACCGTAACCGTGTGGCGGCTGGGGTCAGCGATCGGATAAATTTCGGAAACCCGCACGGAGGTGTCGGTACTGCCGTCAATCCGTGCCGGTAACAGCATATCCTTACTCAAGTTGCCGACCAGACCGGAAGGCACATCGGCTTGCAAACGTTTGTATTTGACGTAACCGAATTTGACCAGTGGTTGACCGGGTTGCACGGTATCGCCGACTTCCACCATTTTTTCGAGAATAATGCCTTCAAACGGGGCAAGAGCACTGGCATCACGTAAGGCTGAGTCAATTTCCTGCAACTGCGACATGGCTTGCTGAAGTTGACCTTGTGCTTGCGAAACGGCGGACATGGCATTGGTTAAATCACCCTGACGGATGGTGTCAGAGTCATAACCCCCCATGAAGGATTCCGCAAATGGGCGCACTGCCATGCGGTCAAACATGGAAGGCATCCCAAAACCGGGCATTGCGCTGACATCTTTGCTACGCGGGGAAGTCAGCTCACGGTAGTACTGAGCTTGCGCGTTTTGTACGCCCGCTTGGGCAATGGAAATCTGCGCAACCACAGCATTCCGTTTTGCCATGAGTTGGGCTTCGTCAACCTTGAATACAACTGCGCCTTCGGTCAGGCTGGTTCCTACTGCGCCCGCCACGTATTTCACCACACCGGGAATTTGGGCACTTAAAGTCACTTCTTTGTACGGAATAACGGTGCTACCCAAGACCGATTGCGAGCGAGCGCCAGCGGTTTCGACTTGGATGATTTCAGCGGCTTGTACGGCAAATGTGCTGGCAAACAAACCAGCGATTAACAATACCGACGCTTTTTTGCGTATAGTCATGTGATTCTTTATCCTCAAAGCGGGCAATTCAACAAATTATGGCATGTTAGCATGGTCTCGCGTCATTGCCGGTATTCAATGGATGCCAGCAAACCGCGATTATCCAGCAATTGTAATGCATTTTCAGGCGTATCAATAAACGGATTTCGGATTCCCAGCCGGGAATAGACCCAATTATTGTAAGCCAGCTCCCACGCACTGGGACTATCCAGCTTTGCCCAGTGTACCAGAGTCGCAATGTGGCGATTATAAAGTTCGTCGATTTCGTATACCAGCAACATATACAAGAGTGCACGGGCAATGTCACCCCGGTTGTGTGAGGGAATTACCCATTCGTGATCCGCATCGAAACCGGTGCTTGCGCTGAAACTATCCGGGTGCAAGGTCAGATTGTAGGGGCGCACAATCGTATCGCCATCCATATCGAAATTGAAGTTGGAGCGTTTGGCATTTAAGCCACGTTCTGACGGGGCGAAATTGAAGGGATTAACGCTTGCACCGTTGCGTACATTACGCGGTACACCTTTGTGTGCAAGGTAACGGTCTAAGAAATCACGCGGGATAATGTGTTCTATGCTGTGATGTTGTTTCTGATACAGTTCATTGATGGGAAGAGTGCCGTAGATTGACGTGACCCAACCGTATTCGTTGTCGAAGAAAAATGACCAGAAGTTTTTCCACTTATCAGTGCCGTCCCATTGTTTGAAATGTTCGCGTGATTGGAAGATACCACCGGCGTATGCCACAAAATCTTGGCGTGTCAGAATGTCGGCAACGTGTTTAATGCTGTGTGCTGGACGTTGGTGAATGCTATTCACGTAGTCAGGCGGGGCGTCACAGGGGAGTAGTTCCACGCAGACTTGCCCGTGATCTGACTGCAAACGTTCCGCAATCCCATCGGATTCCAAATGCTGATTCCAAACCTCGAAGTGGGCAACTTCGGCTTTGGCATCGGTATTTTTGGGGTTAAGCGCATTGGAAACGAGGATATAATCGAGTACCCCACCCGTACCCCGATGAATCTTGGTGAAAGGGCGTACCCGTTGGCGCATATTCGGTGCAAGCCGGAACGTGTCAGCTAGGCGGTAAGTGTATAACCACGGCGTAATGCCTTCCGGCCATTGCTCCGCTTCTACCCCGCCAATCGCATAAATCCGATCCTGCATGGTCAGTGTGGCGAGCGGAATAGAGTTTTCACTATCATTCATATCACCCAATACGACGATCGGGTGGGCGGCATCCTGTTCCAGCCAGCGCACAATATGGTGGTAGAGCAGGGTAGCTTCCAAACTACGTTGCAGCAAAGAGGCAACCGTACCGCGTGATAAGCGTTGCAAGGTGTCTGCGATGCGGTGTTGCCATTCCACCTTATCGGCATACTTCATATCCAGCGTGGCAGGGCGTTTGGATTTAAGGTGCAGCACGTAGACGGTTAGAATGCCAAAGTCGGGTACTTGCACATCCGCGCAGATAGGGGCGCGACTAAACTTGAAATGGTCAGGAAGTGGTAATTCATCGCGCACCGCTGCGGCAATGTCGACCGGATGAACTGCCACAATCGGGAAGCGCGAGGCTAAAGCCACCACGGACTTGTGGTATACCAAGGGTGAATCTTCACGCACCCCTGAGGTATCAACGTGGATAAAATGCGGATACCCCGCAGCCAAGCACAATTGCTGAAGTTCGGGAATGCTGAAAACTTCCTGAAAACCTACGATGTCTGCATCCATTTGGTGCAGGCGGGTACTAACCCAGTGTTGTTTCTGTTCCCACTCCGCAGCAGTAAAGGTGTTGCGCTCTGTGTGCTCATGCCAGTAATACCCGTGCGCAGCAAACTGGTAAAGGTTAAAGGTGGCAAGTTTCATGCTTTTTGGTCTCCTTCTTGCAGTCACTATCCTCACACGTTTCAGGAGTGTATGCCAAGCGTTAGGGAATTGTTTATAATGCTTCCCACGCGCAGAGAAACAACCATCGAAAATTGGAGAGAGTAGATGTACCAACATATCAAAGTTCCCGCACAAGGCGAGAAAATCACGACTAACGCTGATTATTCCCTGAATGTGCCGAACAACCCGATTATTCCGTACATTGAGGGAGACGGCATTGGCGTTGACATCAGCCCGGTCATGATGAAGGTAGTCGATGCTGCTGTAGAAAAAGCTTACGGCGGTGAGCGTAAAATTGCTTGGATGGAAGTGTATGCCGGTGAAAAAGCCACGCAAATTTACGGTGAAGACGTATGGTTGCCGGATGAAACCGTCGATGCCGTCAAGGAGTTCGTGGTTTCTATCAAGGGGCCTCTGACTACGCCGGTCGGTGGGGGGATTCGTTCCCTGAATGTGAAATTACGTCAGGATTTGGATTTGTACCTGTGCCTGCGCCCCATTCGTTACTACGATGGTGTGCCAAGCCCGGTGAAAGAGCCGGAAAAAACCAATATGGTGATTTTCCGTGAAAACTCCGAAGACATTTACGCGGGGATTGAATGGGCTGCGGAATCCCCTGAAGCCAAAAAAGTCATTGAGTTTTTGATGAAGGAAATGGGCGTAAACAAAATTCGTTTCCCGGAAACCTCTGGGATTGGTATTAAGCCAGTCTCTCGTGATGGTACGAAGCGTTTAGTACGCAAAGCCATTCAATACGCGATTGATAACGATCGTGACTCCGTGACCTTGGTGCACAAAGGTAACATTATGAAGTTTACCGAAGGTGCTTTCAAAAACTGGGGCTATGAACTCGCGAAAGAAGAGTTCGGGGCAGTGGAAGTTGACGGCGGACCTTGGTGTTCCATGCAGAATCCGTTGAATGGCAAAGCGATTATTATTAAAGACGTGATTGCGGATAATTTCTTGCAGCAGATTTTGCTGCGCCCGGAAGATTATTCAGTGGTGGCAACCCTGAACCTGAACGGCGATTTCGTGTCTGATGCATTAGCTGCTCAAGTTGGCGGGATAGGCATTGCCCCCGGTGCAAACTTGTCTGACACCATCGCAATGTTTGAAGCAACCCACGGTACGGCACCGAAGTTTGCGGGTTTGGATCAGGTTAACCCCAGTTCCATCGTCTTGTCAGCGGAAATGATGCTGCGCCACATGGGTTGGTTGGAAGCGGCTGATTTAATCAATAAAGGCACTGCGGGGGCGATTTCCTCCAAGCGTGTGACTTTTGACTTTGCCCGCATGATTGATGGGGCAGAGGAAATTGCCTGCTCAGAATTCGGCGACAATGTGATTGCTCACATGTAAGGTGCTGCCTGCTATGGTATGTTCACAGGCGGCCTGAGTGTCGCCTGTTTTTTTATTGGGACACTTGTATTTCGGGAAGTTGTACCAATCTACGCAAGGAATAGTGACAGCGAACGGTCAAACCGTTTATAACACCGGTATCACAACCCGTAAGCTTGGGGCAAGGTAAATCAGGAATGGCTCAAAAACACAAAGAAGATCATGGTAACGGTCAAGATTCCGGTGTAGCGGTACAGGAATCCCGCCCAGAGGTGAAAGAACCACCCCGCTTTAAAGTTATACTATTAAACGATGATTTCACACCGATGGACTTTGTAGTCGAAGTACTGCAAACGTTCTTCGATATGGATCACGAGAATGCAACCCGCATCATGTTGCACGTACATACACGTGGCAAAGGTGTTTGTGGGGTCTATACTCGTGACATAGCGGAAACCAAAGTGGCACAGGTCAGTCGGTTTGCGCGGGAACATCAACATCCTTTGCTGTGTACAATGGAAGAGGCATAAGTCTTATGTTGAGCGCTGAAGTAGAATACTCGATCAATACGCTGTACAGCGATGCCCGTAACCGTCGTTACGAATTTGTCACCGTTGAACATTTGCTGTTGATCATGCTGGATAACCCCAGTGCGGCGGAGGCATTACGTGCCTGTTCCGTGGATATTCCGCAGTTACGCCGCGAACTTGATATGTTCGTGGATGAAAACACGCCCTTGGTTCCTGAAAATGACCCACACCGTGATGTGCAACCCACGTTAGGGTTTCAGCGTGTCATCCACCGGGCCATTTACAGCGCCCAAACTTCACGCAAGGGTGAGGTGACGGGGGATGCGATTCTGGTGGCTATTTTCGGCGAGCCGGATTCCCACGCGGTGTATTTTCTGTCACGGCATCGTGTAACCCGTTTGGACATTATTAACTTTATCTCCCACGGCATCCGTAAGGATCACCAGCCAGAGGCGTCTCAAAGCAAGGGATCCGATGACGATGCATCGCAGTCATCCGGCAACCCGTCTGAAGCCGATGCTGAAACCAATGACAATGGTAAGCCTTTGGAAAAATACGCCAGCAATCTGAACGAAATGGCTCTGGAAGGCAAAATTGACCCCCTGATTGGACGTGATCTCGAAATTGAGCGCACCATTCAAGTCTTGTGCCGCCGTCGCAAAAATAACCCCTTGCTGGTGGGTGATGCAGGCGTTGGTAAAACCGCGATTGCTGAAGGCTTGGCGAAACGCATTGTGGATGGCGAAGTGCCGGAAATTCTCGCCGATGCTGTGATTTATTCCTTGGATATGGGATCACTGTTGGCGGGTACTAAATACCGGGGTGACTTTGAAAAGCGCCTGAAAGCCGTGCTGAAGCAAATCAAGAATGAACCACACGCGGTGTTGTTCATCGATGAGATTCACACCATTATTGGCGCTGGGGCAACTTCCGGCGGTACGATGGACGCTTCCAACCTCATCAAGCCGGTATTGTCGACAGGCGAACTCAAATGCATCGGTTCGACGACGTTTCAGGAATACCATACCATTTTTGAGAAAGACCGTGCCTTAGCTCGGCGTTTCCAAAAAATCGACATCAATGAGCCTTCGGTGGAAGAAACCATTGAAATCCTCAAGGGCTTGAAATCGCGTTTCGAGGCACATCACAATGTGCGCTATACCCAGCCTGCGCTCAAAGCGGCAGCAGAACTGGCGGCTAAATACATCAATGACCGGCATTTGCCCGACAAAGCCATTGATGTGATTGACGAAGCCGGTGCGAACCGCCAATTGCAACCGGCAGCTTCCCGCAAGAAAACCATCAATGTCACCGATATTGAAGACATCGTGGCAAAAATCGCGCGGATTCCACCGAAATCAGTGTCCACTTCTGACATGCATACTCTGCGTAATCTGGAGCGTGACCTGAAAATGGTGATCTTTGGGCAAGACAAAGCCGTTGAACAATTGACCGCTGCCATCAAAATGGCACGCTCTGGCTTGCGTGATGATACCAAGCCGATTGGTTCCTTCATGTTTGCAGGACCAACCGGGGTGGGTAAAACCGAAGTCTCCAAGCAATTGGCTTCACGCTTAGGCATCGAGTTACTACGCTTTGATATGTCTGAGTATATGGAACGCCACACGGTTTCACGCCTGATTGGTGCGCCACCGGGTTATGTGGGGTATGACGAGGGCGGTTTGCTCACGGATGCGATTAACAAACATCCGCACGCGGTATTGTTACTGGATGAAATTGAAAAAGCCCACCCGGATATTTTCAATATTCTGTTGCAAGTTATGGATCATGGCACTTTGACCGATGCAAACGGGCGCAAGATTGATTTCCGCAATGTAATTCTGATCATGACCAGTAACGCGGGTGCGGAAAATATCAGCCGCAAATCGCTAGGCTTCACCGTGCAAGATCACACGTTGGATGCAACAGAAGCGGTTAATCGCACCTTCTCTCCAGAGTTCCGTAACCGTTTGGATGCCGTGATTCAGTTTAACCCGCTGACGGCTGAGGTGGTTTCTTCGGTAGTGGATAAGTTCATTATCAAATTGGAAGCGCAACTGGAGCCGAAAAAAGTGGTGCTGGTTGTTGATGAGGCAGCGCGTCATTGGTTAGCTGAGAAAGGTTATGACCGTTTGATGGGCGCACGTCCGATGGAACGGGTGATTCAGGAACACATCAAAAAACCACTGGCGGATGCCATTCTGTTTGGCGAACTCAGCCAAGGTGGTCGGGTGGAAGTATCGGCAGATAATGACGGGCTGGTTATTGAAATGCACGGTACGGAAGCAGCCGTACCAGCCTGAGCATAATCGGGAAACTGACACACCAATGCGCCCTGCGGGGCGCATTTTTATTTATTGCGGTAGCTGATGCGGCCTTTGGTAAGGTCGTAAGGGGTGAGCTGTACGGTAACGCGGTCGCCGGTCAAAATACGGATGTAGTTTTTACGCATCCGCCCGGAAATGTGGGCATTAACCACATGACCATTGTCTAGTTGAACGCGGAAAGTCGTATTCGGCAGGGTTTCCTGCACAATGCCTTCCATTTCAATATAATCTTCTTTCGCCATAATCTCGCTAAATACTAAAGTGTACTAAACGGCGTATTATCCTTGCCACACGCCAGATGACAAGTTCTTTTTTGGATTTCTCGCTTTGACAGTTTTCATGGCAACATAATTTTATTAGGATAGAACGATTTTTCACGCGGGAGCAGTAAAACACATGACTATTGCGGGTATTTTTCCGGGACAGGGTTCACAGTCACTCGGTATGCTGACGACCTTGAGCACAGATTTTGCGGAAGTGCGTGATACTTTCCAAGAAGCTTCTGACGTGTTGGGGCGTGATTTGTGGCAATTGACACAGGAAGGGCCTGAAACCGCACTCAATAGTACTGAAAATACCCAACCGTTAATGTTGGCTGCGGGTGTTGCTGTCTGGCGTGTTTGGCTGAAACAAGGTGGTTGTCAGCCAGTTGCCTTAGCTGGACATAGTTTGGGTGAATATTCCGCGCTGGTAGCAGCGGGCGTGTTGAGTTTTACCGATACAGTGGCATTAGTTGCGGAACGCGCCCGCCTGATGCAATCGGCAGTGGCAGACGGCGAAGGGGCAATGGCGGCGGTTCTGGGTTTGGATGATGCGCAAATTGTGGCAGCTTGTGCGCAAGCGGCTCAAGGCGAAGTCGTCGAAGCGGTGAATTTCAACTCACCGGGACAGGTAGTGATTGCGGGGAATGCGGCTGCGATTGAGCGAGCCATTCAAGTGGCAACGGAAATGGGTGCGAAAAAAGCTATCAAGCTGTCGGTAAGTGTGCCTTCGCATTGCGCTCTGATGCTGCCTGCTGCAACGCAGTTAGCGACTCAATTAGCGGCTACCACGGTTAATGCGGCGCAAATTCCCGTGCTGCATAACGTCGATGCGCAAACCCGCACCACTGCGGATGAAATGCGTACCGCTTTAGCACAACAACTCTATCGCCCGGTGCGCTGGGTTGATACGATCCAAGCATTGCAGCATACCTATGGCGCGACGGCGGCGATTGAGTTTGGCCCCGGCAAGGTGTTAACGGGTCTGAATAAACGGATCGACCGCAAACTTGGTGCTGTATGCATCCTAGATAGCAAAACATTGGAAGAAGCATTAAAACTTTGTGAGGAGGCGGGAGCGTAATGGATTCACTCATCAGTTTACAGGGTGAAATTGCCCTAGTGACCGGCGCAAGCCGAGGTATCGGGCGTAGCATTGCAGAAATGTTGGGCAAAGCGGGTGCAACCGTTGTTGGCACGGCGACCAGTGAAAAAGGTGCTGAAGCCATTTCCGCCTATTTAGCTGCTGCGGGTATTGCGGGCAAAGGAATGGTATTGAATGTTGCCGACAAGGATTCCATCGAATCCGTCATCAAGGCAGTGACGGGTGAATTCGGTGGCATCAGTGTGCTGGTGAATAATGCTGGCATTACCCGCGATAACCTGTTGATGCGCATGAAGGATGAGGAATGGGATGACATTATTGCTACCAACCTGACATCAGTGTATCGCATGAGCAAGGCGTGTATGCGCGGCATGACCAAAGCCAAAAAAGGGCGCATTATCTCGATTTCATCCGTGGTGGGTGCGTCTGGCAATCCGGGGCAAACCAATTACGCCGCCGCCAAAGCGGGTTTGGTCGGGTTTTCCAAGTCACTGGCTCGCGAAATTGGTTCACGCAATATTACGGTGAATGTGGTTGCTCCGGGGTTCATTGATACGGATATGACCCGCGAATTGTCCGAAGAGCAGCGTAATCATTTGCTGCAAAATATCCCGCTAAGCCGCTTAGGGCAACCCAATGAAATTGCTGGTGCTGTGTTGTTTTTAGCGTCTTCTTTGGGCGCATACATCACAGGCGAGACAATTCATGTCAACGGTGGTATGTATATGGCTTAAACCTGCTGGTATGATGCACGAGATTTAAATACAATAGTCTACCGCTACCAATACTTTTTATTTACGAGGAACACAAGACCATGAGCGATACTATAGAAGAACGCGTCAAGAAAATCGTTGTTGAACAATTAGGCGTTGATGAAGCTGAAGTGAAGAATTCATCTTCTTTCGTTGACGATCTTGGCGCGGATTCTCTGGACACCGTTGAACTGGTTATGGCACTGGAAGAAGAGTTCGGTGCTGAAATCCCTGATGAAGACGCAGAAAAGATCACCACTGTGCAAGCAGCCATTGATTACATCAAAGCTCAGCCACAAAAAGGTTAAGTTCTGCTGATAAGCCGCGATCCATCACGATGGATTGCGGTTTGTCTGCTTGTCTGTTTGTCACGATTAGATAGGGGCATAAGTTTGTCTAAGCGACGTGTAGTAGTAACAGGTCTGGGTATTGTTTCACCTGTTGGTTCTCAGTTGGAAACAGCCTGGGACAATATCAAAGCTGGCCGCAGCGGGATTAACCGTATTAGTCTTGACCTGTTCGATGCCAGTGCCTTCAGTGTGCAGATTGCTGGCAACGTCAAAGGTTTTAATGCCGATGATTACATCAAGCCCAAAGACCAGAAAAAAATGGATAAATTTATCCATTACGGCATCGGTGCGGGCGTTGAGGCGATTCGCGATGCCGGTCTGGAAGTCACCGAAGAAAATGCAGAACGCATTGGTGTGCTGATGGGGTCAGGGATTGGTGGTTTGGATACCATTGAGCGCAATTACGCGACTTTCCTCAATGGCGGAGCGCGGAAGATTTCTCCTTTCTTCGTGCCAGCTAGTATTATTAATATGGTGGCGGGTAATCTTTCCATCATGTTTGGCTTGAAAGGTCCGAATATGTCTATCGTGTCGGCGTGTGCTACTGCTACTCACAGTATCGGTGATGCGGCACGTATGATTTCTTACGGCGATGCGGATGTCATGATCGCCGGTGGCGCAGAAATGGGGTCTACCCCGTTAGGCATCGGTGGTTTTGCCGCTGCTCGTGCCTTGTCTACCCGCAATGATGACCCTAAAGCGGCAAGTCGCCCGTGGGATAAGGATCGTGACGGTTTCGTCCTCGGTGATGGCGCTGGCGTTTTGGTGCTGGAAGAGTACGAATTTGCGAAAAAACGCGGCGCTCGGATTTACTGCGAACTGGTCGGCTACGGTATGAGCAGTGATGCTTACCACATGACCACACCATCCGAAGGCGGTGAAGGTGCAGCACGTTGCATGGTGAATGCCATGAAAGATGCTGGCTTGAATACAACAGATGTTGATTACGTCAATGCACACGGTACGTCGACTCCGGCTGGCGATAAAGCGGAAACAATGGCGGTAAAACGTGCGTTGGGTGATCACGCTTACAAAATTGCGGTCAGTTCCACCAAGTCGATGACTGGGCACTTATTGGGTGCTGCGGGTGGTATTGAAGCGGTATTTAGCGTATTGGCTATCCGC